>NZ_JAJEQL010000026.1:0-31266 GCF_020687345.1 Faecalibacterium butyricigenerans | reverse complement strand
CCTCCCTGTATCCGCCGCAGGCGGCGGTCGTCGCTGTTGCGCATTTTTTGTGCTTCTCCCATTTACGGCTCCGCCGATGATTTCACCTTTCTGCTGAACTTCACGCCCTGCAAAAACGTAACACCCGCTGCGAAGCAGCAAGTCGGAGAAACGAGAAAAAAGCTTTTAGCGCAGCGGCCAGCTTTTTTCCGTTTCGACCTCTCCTTCGGGGTCTGAAAGGGGCGAGCAGCCCCTTTCTTGCAACAGCGACGACCGCCGCCTGCGGCGGATACAGGGAGGAGCTGTTGGGGCAGCGGCCAGCAGGATGCGAGCGGTAGCGAAGCAGACGCTGGGAGCCGCAACCCGTCGGTTCCCGCGCCTCGAAAGTAGCGGGTGCTTTTCTGGTTCTCTTTTGGCACGCAAAAGAGAACTTAGCCTCACCGCAACCACGATTTAACCCGCGCCACAAGCGCGTGATCGATCCCTCTCAGAAATGCCCCTCAAAGTCCCCTTCGATCTCATAGGGCCAGCTGAGGATGCCCCCGAGGTCATAGATATTGGTATACCCCAGCGCATCCAGCTTCTGGACTGCATCCGCGCTGCGGCGTCCGGTGCGGCAGTAGACCAGCCACGGCGCATCCTTATCGGGCAGCACCTCAGCGGCACGGCTCATCACCTCGCCCAGCGGCAGCAGCTTTGCCCCCGGGATATGTCCCACTGCGTATTCATCCGGCTCCCGCACGTCCACTGCCTGTGCCTTTTTCGCGTCCAGCAGACGGATGGCGGCTGCGGGGTCGATCTTCTGTATCATAGGTGTCTCTCCTTATCGTCTCTTGTTGTATCATCTTATGATAACAGATATTTTTTGCTCTCGCAAGATGCCGCTTCCCTCTCGCGGTATTTTTCCCGGTCCCCCTCGGATGCTGCCGAAAGGAAGGTTTTTTCACTTTCCAAAAGCGGGACGCCGTGGTATACTGAAAGACGAATAAGGAGAGAGACCGCTATGAAATTTTCCACCAAGAGCCGCTATGCGCTGCGGCTGATGGCCGAGCTGGCCCGCTATGCGCCGGGCACCACCGTCTCCCTGAAGGAGATCAGCGAGCGCCAGCAGCTGAGCTTGAAATATCTCGAACAGATCGTCACCCCGCTGGCCCGCGTGGGCCTCGTCAAGAGCGAGCGGGGCAGTCAGGGCGGCTACCGCCTGACCAAGGCCCCCGCCGACTACACCGCCGGCGAGATCCTGCGGGCCATCGAGGGCAGCGTCGCCCCCATCCCCTGCCTCGGCAGCGTGACCAACGAGTGCCCCATGTCCGACCAGTGCTTCACCCTGCCCTTCTGGGCGGGCCTCGACGAGGTCATCAACCAGTACATCGACAGCGTGACCCTCGAGCAGCTGGCCCAAAGCCTCCCGTCCGTCAACGAGGGCTGCGGCTGCTGCGGCGCCAAGTCCTGATTTTTCTGCCCCGGGATTGACTCCGCGCCCAAAAAAAGGTATACTGTTTAGGTATCACCGCCGGGGTGTTGCGCAGTTGGTAGCGCGCCTGCTTTGGGAGCAGGAGGCCGCGAGTTCGAGTCTCGCCACTCCGACCAGACAAAAATAATCCGAACTTATTTCCAATAGGAGATGGGTTCGGATTATTTATTTTCTTCGGAAATCTCAATAGAGGTTCCCGGCAGAAGATGAAATCCGAAATCATAGATTGACCGATACAAACTAGACAATGATTTCAGGAGGACAGGATTATGAAGTACGATGCAAGAGCTTGCAAGTTTAACATGGACACCGGGTGCGTGGAGTTGCTACTCCGGGATGGGCGCAAAATTTCCATTGATTGCACCGGGGTCGAGAATGCGCTGGATGTCACTATGGCGCAGAGGGCAGAATTGGATTACCTCATCTACAACGACCCGCTGGCGTATGCTGAACTGATTCTGAACGGCGAACCGGAGGAATATTTGAAGAACGTGGCTGGGAGTCACGGACTAGAGGACTGAACGCAAAAACAGGGTGCGCCCTGCCGGACGCACCCTGAAAATCCACACACGATAAGTAAGGCAGGGAGTTCCCCATCGGGAACTTCCTGTTTTTCTTTGCCGGAGAGATGAGCCTGTTCTGCCTGCCACGCAGCAAACTCCCGCTGACCTTCCTCGCTGTTCCAGCAGGCAAGAATCGCCGGGTAGAATGCCCGTGCCAGACGTTCGATGGCTTCATCGGGGTAAGGGGAAAGATTTGTGGATTTTTTCTTCTTGTTCAAACGCACACTCCTCTGATCGTCCCACTGCAGCGAAGGCGGGCGGGAAAATCAGGATTCCATTTCACATCAGGCGCAAGGGCGCAGATGGCTTCCGCCCTGCACTTGCGGCTGGTGGCTCGTTGATGGCTTACAAGTGCCTGTCGTTATGCGACCTTTTCATCGTTCAGCAGTTCTTCAAACTGTGCCATATATGCCTTGTGCTGTTTGAGAATCTTCGTGGTCTCCACTTTCACATAGGCATCATCAGGCACCTTGGGGAGATACTTCATCAGAAAATCAACATCCTGCTGGATTCGCCGGACGGCAGCTTCCAGTGCAGAATAGTTGATTCCGTAGATTCGTTTCTGCGGAGCAGGGCGGTCCTCCGGGTGCAGAATCTCGTGCACGATCTGTTTGCGGTTCGGAAAATCTGCTCTGGCAAGACGGTGCATATCGGCATCACGGACTTTGAACTGCCCGGACAAGATTTTCTCCTGCATACCGGGTATCATCTGATCCATGATCTGAACGCCTCGCATGAACTTTTCAGAACGGGCAACATAGGATTCGCTGACATTGTGTTGCTCCGCAATCTGCTTACGGACGCTGTTTTCCGTAGCAGTGGGAGGAATTGTGTCATTTTGACACAATTCCTCTTGAACAGATTCCTGCGTGGCTGTCGTGTACTGATTGTTGCCGTTTCCACCGGGCTTTCGATGCTCTACACTGTACTGTTTTCCAATGAGAAACTTCTTCTGCTCCGGCGTGAGGTTGCGCCGCCCCAGCTGATTCTTGCAGATCCATGCGAGGACTTCTTCTCTGCTTTCAAACGGGAGCGGCATGGTGGAGAAAGAGATTTCAGGATGCTCCTGAACGATTTCATAACGATTATGACCATCAACAAGTGTGTTGTTCCACACGATCAAAGGAGAGAGCAGCTTGCCTTCCTTGAGGATGTTTTCTTCCAGCTGCTTGTATTCATCGTCCGTCAGCGGCGGAATCTGATTCTGGAACTCCGGGTCGATTTTCAGATTGATCATACGCACACTCCTTTATCTCTCATGCTGCGCCGGTTCTTCCTCCCGGAAAAACAGCGCAACATTCTGCTTTGCGGTTTTCAGCTTGAGCAGTTCCTCTTTGGCTTCCTTGTACTGCTCGTAGAATTTTGCCTTTTCGGATGCCAGCTGCGCATACTCGGCTTCCAGTTTCTTCGGGCTGGGCAGCTTGGCGATATCATTTGCCTTGAAATAGGCTGCTGCCGCCCGGTGCGCTGTCAGCTCTGCACGGTGCTGTTCTTCAAAGGCTGCGGGTCGTTTTGCAGCTTTTAACTGCTGTGCGACGCTCTTGGTGCTGGCGTAGGCTGCGACCTGATAGCGCAGCTCTTTGTTGACCTTCATGCGGCCTTCGAGGTCTTTCACCACCGCCAGCGAATCGTGGAACTTGGTGTCAAGCTCTGCGATTCTCTGGTCGAGTGCGTCCTCGTCAGTCAAGCCCTTTTCTTCTAGGAGAATCAAGGTCTGTGCCATGGCTTTGAGGTTGTGTTTTTTCGCCCAACGCTCGTAGCCGATACCCTTGCCCTGCTTCAGCTTCGCTTGGATGTCGATCAGTTTCCTGATGGCATCCTGCTTGGATTGTCCCTTGGGTTTGCGTTCGGCGTTTGCCTGCAACGTGGCAAGCACTGCCGCCTTATCGAACTTGTCACCGAGATGTTTCGCTCGGATAAACTTCGTTCTGCCAGAGGGCAGATAGCTGAGTTGTCCACGGCTTTCCTTGACGGCAATGCCATACTGCTGCATGAGCCTGTCAGAAAATTCTTCAAAGCTGGCAGCACGGTACAATACCGAAGAAATCTGTTTCCGTAAAGTGTCTTTCACGGTTTCAAACTTCTTCTGCCGGGGCGGTTGTCCAGCTGCGGTGAGGGCTGCGTTCTCACGGTCAAGTTTCAACTGGCCACGCCTACGCGCCCAATACTCAGCTTCGCTGACACGCTCTTTCGAGCCGTTGAGCAGGTCAATCTGGTACAGTCCGGCACCCTCACACAGCTCCATGACCTCAACACGCAAGTGCCGCATGGTCTGGGCGGTGCTGGAATGCTTCATGCCCTCGCGCCAGTCGCGGGGCTTCTGCATATAGGGTTTGCGCTCCACTTCTCGTGTTCGGATGCTGCCGATCACGATGTGGACGTGGATATTTCCCGAATGGTTGTGCCCATCCGGGTGAGTGCAGACGATGGCGGGATGACCGGGAAAGTTTTCTTTGCAGAACTGCAAACCGAGGGCTTGCGCTTTCTCCATGGTCAAGCCGTTTTCAACTGCATCCCGTGGGTCAAAGCTGATGATATACTGGTGGCTCTTGATATCTTCCGGGTGGTTGTTCTTGTTGTACTTTCGGTTTGCCAGCAGACAGGCAGTTGCAAACGAGAAATCGCCGCACTCAAGGGTGTCGAGCAGGTACGAATCCCGCAGCTTCGGCTTTCCCTGTTCATCCAAAAGTGGCTTCCCGGTGAACGCATCATGCTGGTAAACGAGGTACGTTTCGATGGCGGTGTAGTCCGAGTTTTTAGAGCTTATATGCTTGAGCGTTGCCATACAGTTCACCCAGAACTTTCTCGGCGTGCAGCCGAAATGCGGTCAGGTCTGCAAGTTCGTCAAGGAGTTTCGCCCGGATCTGCTCGGTGTCTGCACCGCCGGAATTGAAGTGCCTTGCAAGCTGGTTGAGGTTGCCGCCCACCTTGCTGCACTGGGCAAGCAAGGTGGAAACAGCGGTCAGGGTTTCTTCTCCGCCGCCTGCAACGATGACCGTTTTCTCGATCTTGACGTTGTGGATGGCACGGCGGATAAAAGTGGAGAGGGAGAGATTCAGGAGTTTGCAAGTGAGTTCCAGTGACGTTTTTTCCTCCGCTGTCACACGGAACTTGATGATGTGCGTTTTGTTGTTCGGCGTGTCGTGGCGGTGGGTCGTGCTAGGATTTGCTTTGACATTCGTTTTGGTCATTGTACCTCCTGTCTGTTCGATAACTCCTCGGTGAAGTTATGTAAAGCACGACACGCCGTTGCTGTTCGCACCGTCAGGTGCGAACCATGAGCAGGGTTTGGGGCAGGCACGCCCCAACAAGATCACTTCGGAAATGCAGACGCATTGAAGAAGTGAAGTCCCGGAGGAACACAAGATTTTCAAGAATTGAAAATTTGTGGCCACGGGACGGTTCTTGCCCTCTACCGCTGCGCTCAAAATCAACTTTCGACAAATGTTTCCGAATTGTTAAGGCGCAAAAATAAGTAGAGGTGGTGCTGCTCATGTAAGGGGGTCACCGTTTACTCCGAACGAAGTTCCTGCCCCTGTTTTGCAGCGGCGTTGTCCGGCTCGCCCACAGAAAGTGTAAGGTCATGGCACGGTATCACGTTCAGACGGCTTATGAAGGATTCAAGGTACAGCTTCCCGGAAAAGAAAAATACCGCCCACGCAGCGCAGCGATGGATTTTGTCGGGTGAATCGGCGGCAAAATGAATCGGGTGTGTTGCGGGACGGTACGTTCTTTCCGAGGTGATTATCCGCTGAAAGTGGTGGTTATCACGGTGAGAACCACCACTTTTTCAGCAGGATTTGGAATAAAGGGTATCATGGAAGCGTGGGTACGTCAAGATGGTTTTGCAAAATTTATCACGATAAAGCGACAATAGTAAGACTTCTGTTAAAACAGTTATTCTTTGTCGATAGTTTCTTTCCTCATCATTCGTGCAAAGTCAGCCAAAAAGAAAACCGGGCTGCTCTATTCATAAATGAAAGAACAGCCCGGTTGAAAGGGAGAACGCTCCTATCAGCCCATCAGTGCGCTCCACGCCATACTGAAAGGCATCACTAGGATCAAGGCAGGCATCAAGTCAACGAGGGGAACTGACTTGATTTTAGAGACGCGGAAACCCGCAGCCATTGTTAAAATGCCGCCGCAAGCCGACAAATCCGCAAACATTGTGGGGGTCAAATAAGCGGATAAAGTGCGACCAACCATGTATACGACAAGAAGAATCGCACACTGCGGCAAAGGAATTGCGCATATGGATTTACCCAAGGAAGCCGCAAAGATCATTGCCGTGAATCCATCAAGAACAGCCTTGGACATCAATAGGCTTGGATCGCCTGTGATGCCCTCTGTCAGAGTGCTGTACCATCCAAAGCCGGAACAGCAGAACAGCGCGACCGCTGTGATGTAAAATTCCATATCAATGTCCTCCCCACCAAGATGGAGTACCCGAACAAGGTTATGAAAAAATTTACTTGTCCACTGTTCAAGATGCAGAAGATGGCCAATCGTAAAGCCGACCAGAATCGCTAACACGACCGCAGTCATTCCAGATGCTTTGATAATGGAATTGACACCGATTGCAATGGAACAGAAACCGAAAAGAGTCGGCAGATTGTCTTTTAGTCCCCGCGGGAGAATCTTTCCAAGATATGTTCCCAGTAGACCGCCAAGCAGCACGGCGGCACAGTTTGTCAAAACCCCAATCGGCATATGTCAACCTCACATTCTTTCTTGTTACCAATCTTTTACCGCACCGTCAAAGGCACGGCGGGCAGCGTTGCTGCCACGTTCCCTCGCCGGATAAAGCTCCTCAGCATCATCTGCCAGCTCCACGCCAATGCCGGGAGCATCGGGGATGAGCATACAGCCGTTCTCATAACGCAGCGGCTCCTTGACCATCTTATCCTCTGCACCGTTCAGACAGAAACCGGGAAGTTCCTGAATGCCCAGATTCGGAATGGAAGCGCAAATCTGCAAACAGGCCGCCGTAGAGACCGGGCCAAGCGGATTGTGCGGAATCACTAGAACATCATGTGCTTCTGCCAGTGCAGCAATCTTCTTGCTGGTAGTGATGCCGCCCACAGCGCACACATCGGGACGGATATACTGGCAGACATGGCGAGCCATCAGCACTTCGCACTCACGCAGGTCAATGGCACGTTCGCCAGTAGCAATCGGCACACCGATTTTGCTTGCAACTTCGGCCATAGTATCTACATTGTCCGGCGGAACAGGGTCTTCCAGAATCATCGGACGGTAAGGCTCAACTGCACGACCAAAAGCGACCGCCTCCGGCAGTGTCATGCCGCGATGAACTTCCAGAATGAAATCGAAATCAGGGCCGACCGCTTCCCGGCAGACACGCACCTTTTCAACTTCCCGCTCGATGCGGCTGGAAAAGAACTCGCCCTTGCCGTCCGGAGAACTTGTGGGGCCGTTGCAGAAAATTTTAGCCGCAGTAAAGCCCATCTGCTGCAACTGCTGATACTGTGCAGCCAGCTCATTCTTATCTTCCGTGATGTGCATCACCGAAGCATAGACGCGCACCTTATCACGGGTCTTACCGCCCAGCAGTTCATAGACAGGAACACCCAGTGCTTTGCCTTTGATATCCCACAGCGCAATGTCAATGGCAGAAATTGCGCTCATGATGACCGAGCCACGGAAATAGACCGACCTCAGAAAATTTTGATTGAAATCTTCAATTCGGAAGGGGTCTTTTCCAATGAGATAGTCGGCAAATTTTTCAATTGCTGCTGCGGTCGCCTGCAGATAGCCCCAGTTGCCCGCTTCGCCCAAGCCCACGATACCAGCATCGGTATAGACTTGAACAAACAGATAATGCTTGGCAAAGCGCAGTTTTACATCTGTGATCTTCATGAATTATCCTCCTGCAAATGTTCCCGGAAGAACTGGATATGTTTTTTGAGTGCGCGCTCCCAACCGGGAGTGCGGTTTGTCGTGAACCCGTGCATGGCTTCCGGGATCCGCTGTGCTGTTACGCAGACACCTGCCTTGACCAGACGCAATGCAAAAGCTTCTGTATCGTCTCGCAGACTATCCTCGCCTGCGGAAAGGATAAGACACTCAGGAAATGCAGCAAGTGCAGTCTCATCTGCCTTGAGCGGCGAACACAGCGGATCGGCAGGATCGGCATCGCCAACATAAAAATCGGTATACAGTTTCTCCGTCTGGGCGCGTTTGACCCAGAATTCGTTAGTCTGCAACTCCGGTGAGAGCCGATTTACAGGATCGACCGTGTTGTCCACAGGAAAATATTCAAGCAATGCGCAGCAGGGCTTCAGGTGATGCGCTTCCGCATCTTTGATAAGTGCGGCAGCGACAAGATTTCCGCCTGCGCTGTGACCAGCCAGCACGATTTTTTGAGGGTCGATTCCAAGTTCTTCCGCATGATCAAAGGCGTAAGCGATGATACCGTACGTCTCCTCGACTGCTGCCGGAAACGCCTGTTCCGGTGCAAGGCAGTAGTCCACATCCCAGACAAGGCAGTTCAGCTGCTCCATCAGGGTGCAGCAATAGCGGCGGTCACGGTCAGTGCGGCCCTTGATAAAGCCGCCGCCGTGGAAGTTCAACAGCAGGGTTACTTTGGCAGGCAGATGTTCCGGACGTTCCTCGAACACATGGACTTTGCGGCCATCGGCCACTTCGACCCACATTTCTTTTTCGGTGCCGGGCAGAGCGGCCAGCTCTTCCGGGCTGACCGGACCAAATCGGTCGCGGCTGCGCACGGTATTGGCCATAGCGACTTTTTCTTCTAACGTCATAGGATTTTGCGCTCCTTTTCACAGGATCAGAATGCAGGAAGCACCGTCATGGTGTAGAAAATATAGACGAAGGGTAGGATCAGCGTGATGAGTGCACCGCTCTTGACGATGGCTTTCAGGTCGTAACCGCCGTCTGCCATGCACATGGGCACTGCGGGGGTAGCCATCGGGGTCAGGAAGGCAGTCAGAGAACCGGCATTGACAAGAATCACAAGGCCGGTGGGATTTGCGCCCAGAGCGGAGCAGGTCAGCAGGCAGATAGGAACGAAGACTGCGGAGACAGAACGGTTCAGCATGAACTGAGTGAGCAAGAAGGGGATGATAAAGAACAGGGCACCGAGGACATAGTTGTTGTGAGTACCACCAACGACTGTTGCCAACGTCTGACCGATCATGTCACCTGCACCGGTATTGGTCAGTGCAGTACCCAGAGCCAGTGCGCCGACAAAGAGCATCAGCATATCCCAAGGAATATCGCGGAGAGCGGACTTCTGATCGACTACGCCGAACAGAACCATCAGCAGACTGCCGACCAGCGCAACGAACCAAGTGGTCAGATGCAGCTGAGGTGCAAAGATCAGGCAAATAATCGTTGCAAAGAACAGGAAGATACCAATCTTATCCACAACAGGGCTGAGCTTCTGCTGAGCTTTGCCAGAATCCTTTTTCTCCAGTGCCTCAATGGGAACGACCGGCTGCTTCGGAGTAAACTTCGGGCCAAGGAAAATTGCCCAGAGAGGAACAACGATAAGGACAGGCCATGCGGCGATCGTAAAATCAATGGGACGGACACTCATTCCAGTAAAGCCATAGGTTTCCATGAAACCAGTGAACTGACCAGCCATCTGGATAGAGGTTGCCAGTGGAAGGATACCGCAGCAAGCCACACAGACGACCATAATGGGGAACATATACTGCGTACGGCTGTTTCCGGTCTTGTCGCACAGTGCTGCCAGCAGAGGGCTGATGATCGCATAAACGACCATGGGGCTGGAAATGAAGTTGGTGAGCAGAACTGCCAGAAGGATGTAACCAAAGTAAGCCATTTTGAAGCTGCCATGCGTCAGCTTCATGATGCTGTTACACATACCGTCCACCAGAGAGGTACGGCGGAAACCCGCTGCTACAATAAACATACATGCCATCAGCAGGGTGTTCACATTAGAAAAGCCGGACAATGCACCGGCATCATCAATACAGCCGGTGATGTACAGGGCGGCCATTGAGATCAATGCAGTAAGCCACATGGGGATCTTGTTCAGCATATAGCTGACCAGCGTTGCCGCAAAGATCACCATACAGATGATCATTTGAGTATTCATAGATTTGTTTTCCTTTCCTGATATGAAAACGGTTCGATTTCAATTCGCTTGCTGCCCGGGCAGGCTCATTGTGGACATTTTAACAAAGCAAATTTACTCTGTCGATGCAAAAATTTGTATCTTTTGGCACCCGTACAGAAATCAAATCTTGTCAGGAAAGCTATGACATCCTGAAATATCAGAATAAAATCCAAATATTTCCCCTGTGCGCTTTGCCAAATCGAGAGACTCTCCCTTAGTCAAAATGTCAAATTCTAAGTAAAAAATTTATTGATAGGCCTCAAAAAATCAGTTGACAGGAGATATTTTATCGTTTATTCTGAAAAAGACGATTCACCAATGGAGCACACTCCAAAGATTTGACATAGGGAAAATATTTGGATTTTGGGAGAGAAAGAGATGGATTTAGCCAATTACAAAATGGAATGGCCGCGTGAGAGGCTTACTGTGCGATGCTTTGCACACGATATCATGAATTATCGTTACCACTGGCATCCAGACGAATATGAGCTTAACATTTTGCTGCATGGCAGTCAAGAGTACTGCCGTGGAACGCAGAATGTTGTACTGGAGGAGGATGACGTTCTGCTCACTCCGCCGGGAGTAGGACACGCCTCCTTTGGTCAACAGGCAAATACTACTGCCATCGTCCTGCATTTTTCAGCTACAGCGATTCGTCCATTGCTTAAAAAGGGTGGCGTCTACCACTTTCCTTCCTGTCTTTCAAACGCTGGAACACACACAGAAGAACGCTACCGTCATATTCGATTTTATGCCAGCCAGATTTTCATGCTGATGCAGCAGAACAGTCCATATGCACAGCTGGCTGTCAAGGCAAGCCTCGACTTGCTGCTCGTTATACTATGCACAGAGTTTGAGCCACAGCGATTGAACGAAATGCCGGAAGATGAGCAAAGACGTTCTGCAATTCGCCGCCTTTTAGCATATATTGAAGAACATTACGCAGAAAAGCTCACTCTTGAAAATCTTGCAGATTTTGCCCAGTACAACCGAACCTATGTTTCAACCCTGTTCAAACAGGTGGTTGGTGTTAATTTTCATGAATATCTGAGCCGTGTGCGCTTCCAGCACGCTTTGAGTGACTTGGCATTGACCAATGATGGCCTGACAGATATTGCTTTGCGCAATGGTTTTGCCGATTTGAAAACCTTTAATGCACGTTTTCGCTCCACACTGCACCGCACACCCACCGAGTATCGTGCGCAGCTGTCCCCCGATCGGGTGATGCGAGTCGACAGTCGTAAATTTCTTCCGTCCGAAGACCCGATTTTGCAGGCCAAATTGCGAGCATATCTAAAGGTAGGGTGCTAAGATGGCTGAAATCACCGGAGTGGCTGCTATTTCACATTGGGATATCTTTCAAAATTGTCCTTGCAAACCCCTATGAAGTGTGGTATATACATTATACGAAACAACATCCTGAATGAACGACCTACCGTTCGATGATATATAAAAGAAAGGTGCTTGCTATGAATGCTGTGATTTATGCCCGCTATTCCAGTGACAACCAGCGCGAAGAATCCATCGAAGGTCAGATTCGGGAATGCACAGCCTACGCAGAAAGAAACGGTATCACGGTGGTCAGGCACTACATTGACCGTGCATTCTCCGCTAAAACAGATCATCGCCCGGATTTTCAGCAAATGATTCGGGACAGCAACAAAAAATTGTTTGAAATCGTTCTGGTCTGGAAGTTTGACCGCTTTGCCCGGAATCGTTTTGACAGTGCGAACTACAAGATGATTCTGAAAAAGAACAATGTACACCTGATATCGGTCATGGAGCCGATTGCTGAAGGCTCGCAAGGTATTCTTGTGGAAACACTGCTGGAAGGCATGGCAGAATACTACTCTGCTGAGCTATCTGAAAAGGTCATCCGTGGTCAGACGGAAAATGCCCTGAAAGGCAAATGCACAGGCGGCACCGGAACGATTGGCTATAAAATCGACGCAGATAAGTTCTATCGTATCGACCCACTGGTCGCTCCACTTGTATTAGAGGCTTTTCAGCGCTACGATAATGGTGAGAAAATCGTTGAGATTCTGAACTATCTCAACGCAAAAGGCGTTCGTAATATGCTGGGTGGAAAGCTGACGTGCAGCAGCATGAACACCATGTTGAAGAACCGCCGTTACATTGGAGAGCTTTCTTTCCGGGATACCGTTGTGCCAGATGCGATTCCTGCTATCGTCCCGAAAGACCTGTTTGACCGTGTTCAAAAGCGTTTGGAGAAAAACAAGCGCGCACCGGCTCACGGAAAGGCAGATGAGGAATACTTGCTGACTACCAAGCTGTTCTGTGGCAAGTGCGGAGCATTGATGTTTGGCGAAAGCGGAACAAGCGCCACTGGACGAACCTACTATTACTATAAATGTGCTACTGCCAAGCGGCGCAAAGGCTGCAATAAGAAAACCGTACAAAAGGAGTGGCTGGAGAATCTGGTCGTCCAAGAGACGATGAAGCTGATTCATGATGATGCAGTTATCGAAAGAATCGTTCAGCTGGTCATGGATTTTCAGAATCAGGAGAACACTACGATTCCGCTCTTGGAAAAGCAGCTCCGAGAGGTGGACAGGAAACTGGACAACCTGATGAAAGCAATCGAGGAAGGCTTATTCACCCGAACGACCAAGGAACGTCTGGATGCCTTGGAAGCTCAGAAGGATGAGCTGACTGCAAAAATCGCTGATGAAAAACTGCGAAAGCCATCCTTCAATGCCGATTTCATCCGGTTCTGGCTGATGAAATTCAGAAAGTTCGATATATCGCAGCAAAAACAGCGCAAAGCACTGATTGAGATTTTTGTGAACGCCATTTTCCTGTATGATGACCGGATGCTGATCACGTTCAACTACAAGGATGGCTCTCAAACCATCCGCTTTGAGGATGCCTTGACTACCACAGAAACAGTGGGAAATAGTTCGGATTTGTCCGGCTCTGCTCGACCACAAAAAAGCCACGATGAAGCGTCGGAGAATGACGCACATCGTGGCTTTCTTCATCTGCACAGGAGGTTTTCTATGATCCGTGACATCTGCAAAGACGAGCTTTTTCTCGCCCGGAAAGCCGCACCGGCCTCCCCGGAAGACCTGTCCATCGCGCAGGATCTGCTGGAAACGCTCATCGCCCACAAAGACGGCTGTGTCGGCATGGCGGCGAACATGATCGGCGCTGCAAAGCGCATCATCGCCGTCGAGGGCGAGGACGGCTATCTCGTCATGTTCAACCCGGTCATCCTCAAAAAGTCCGGGCCGTATGAGACCGAGGAGGGCTGTCTCTCCCTCACCGGCACCCGAAAGACCAAGCGCTTCCAGACCATCAAGGTCCAGTGGCAGAACGAAAAATTCCAGACCCGCATCAAGACCTTTACCGGCTGGACCGCTGAGATCCTCCAGCACGAGATCGACCACTGCGACGGCATCCTCATCTGAGACGACAAAAGCCCTGCGGCGGGTGCCACAGGGCTTTTTTGCTGCCTGAGATTACTTGGGCTGACGGCCGATATAGGCGAGGATGCCGCCGTCGGCGTAGAGGATCTGGCCGTTCACGAAGTCCGAAGCATGGGAGGCGAGGAAGACGCAGGGGCCTACCATGTCCTCCGCCTCACCCCAGCGGCCTGCGGGGGTCTTGGCAGTGATGAACTGGTCGAAGGGGTGGCGGCTGCCGTCGGGCTGGATCTCCCGCAGCGGGGCGGTCTGGGCGGTGGCGATGTAGCCGGGGCCCATGCCATTGCACTGGATGTTGTACTCGCCGTACTCGGAGGCGATGTTCTTGGTCAGCATCTTCAGCGCGCCCTTGGCAGCGGCGTAGGCGGAGACGGTCTCGCGGCCCAGCTCGCTCATCATGGAGCAGATGTTGATGATCTTGCCCTCATGCTTTTCCATCATGTCGGGCAGGACAGCCTTGGAGCAGTTGAATGCGCCGCCCACATGGACGTCGATGACCCGCATGAAATCGGCGTGGCTCATCTCGACCATCGGCACCCGTTTCATCAGACCGGCGTTGTTGACCAGAATGTCCACCGGGCCGACCTCGGCCTTGATCTTTGCCACCATCGCGTTGACGGCGTCCTCGTCGGACACATCAGCGACATAGCCGTGGGCCTCGATGCCTGCTGCCTTGTAAGCCGCCATGCCTTTTTCGAGGCTGGCTTCGGAAGAGCAGTTGAAGCAGATGGCCGCGCCGCACTTGGCCATCCCCTCTGCGATGGAAAAGCCGATGCCGTGGGCACCGCCGGTGATGAGGGCGATCTTGCCCTTCAGGTCAAAAGCTGACAGATCCATTGTATTCCTCCTGTTGATCGTGACGTCAGGGCCATCGCCCTGACGTGATAGCGTGCTTTTCTCTGCCCGCTCCACGCTGGCAGGTGTGGCGGGGCTGAGAGAGCCAAGTTAAATATTTAGCAAAACGCCCCGCGCCGGTCTCCCGGTGCGGGGCGTTGTATGGTGTACTGTTTAGCGCAGGTCGGTGGTAGCGATGTTGTCCATGTCGTCAAACTCCATGTTCTCGCCGCCCATTGCCCAGATAAAGGTGTAGTTGGAAGTGCCTACGCCGCTGTGGATGCTCCAAGAGGGGCTGATGACAGCATCCTCGTTGTGCATCACGATGTGGCGGGTCTGAGTCGGCTCGCCGCACATATGGAACACCACCTGCCCCTCGGGCAGTTCAAAATAGGTGTAGATCTCCATCCGACGTTCGTGCGTGTGGCTGGGCATGGTATTCCAGTTGGAGCCAGACTCCAGCTCGGTCATGCCCATGCTCAGCTGGCAGGTCTTGAGCACATCGGGGTGGATGAACTGATTGATGGTGCGCTTATTGCAGGTCTCGACGCTGCCCAGAGGACGGTGATTTGCATCAGCCATCTTGATGAGGCGGGTCTCGTAAGAGCAATGTGCCGGAGCGGAGACCATATAGAACTTTGCCGGATGCTCAGGGTCTGCGGAAGCGAAAGTCACTTCCTTGGTGCCCTGCGTGATATACAGGCAGTCCTTATAGCCCAGCTCGTACTTCACGCCGTCGGCCACCACGATGCCCGTGGAGTCCTTGCCGATGTTGAAGATACCGATCTCGCGGCGCTCGAGGAAATAGTGGGTGCCAAAGTTGGCCCAGACGTCGATGCCCTTGTCGATGGAGACCGTCTCGTGGACCGGCATACAGCCCAGCGTGACCATACGGTCAACATGGCTGTAGACGGCCACGACCTCGTCGGCCTTGTACAGGCCGGTGATGAGCATCTCGTCGCGCATCTCCTCGGTGGTGTAGCGCTTGAAGTCTTTCTGATTGCAGGAATAGCGGATCTCCATTGCGGATCTCCTTTCCTGTTTAGCGCTGGATACGGCCGGAACCGTCGCCGCCAGCCAGCTTCTCGACCTCGGAGACAGTCATCATGTTGTAGTCGCCCTCGATGGTGTGCTTCAGAGCAGAAGCAGCAACAGCGAACTCAACAGCATCCTGAGTGCTCTTGCCGTTCAGCAGAGCGTAGATCAGGCCGCCGCCGAAGGAGTCACCGCCGCCGACGCGGTCGATGATCTTCAGCTCGTACTTCTTGGAGAAGCAGTACTCGTTGGAAGCGACATCGTACAGCATAGCGCTCCAGCCGTTCTCGGAGGCGTTGTGGCTCTCACGCAGGGTGATAGCGACCTTCTCGAAGTGGAACTTGTCAGCCAGCTGCTTTGCGACGCTCTTGTAGCCCTCAGCGTTCAGCTTGCCGCCGTAGATGTCGGTAGCCTCGGCCTCGATGCCGAACACGTCCTTTGCATCCTCCTCGTTGGAGATGCAGACATCGACGTACTCGCACAGCTTGGTCATAGCCTCACGAGCCTCGGCACGGGTCCACAGCTTGCCGCGGTAGTTCAGGTCGCAGCTGATCTTCACGCCGTGAGCCTTAGCAGCCTTGCAGGCCTCGAGGCAGATCTCGACGACATTTGCGCCCAGAGCCGGGGTGATGCCGGTGAAGTGGAACCAATCCACGCCCTCGAAGATCTTATCCCAGTCGAAATCGGAGGGCTGAGCCAGCTGGATAGCGCTGTTGGCACGGTCGTAGATGCAGACAGAGCCGCGCTGAGAAGCGCCCTTCTCGTTGTAGTAGATGCCGACACGGTCACCGCCGCGGGTGATCATGCTGGTATCGACGCCGTAGCGGCGCAGGCTGTTGACAGCGGCCTGACCGATGGCGTGTGCGGGGAGCTTGGTGACGAAGGCTGCATCCAGACCGTAGTTGGCCAGAGAGACAGCGACGTTGGCCTCACCGCCGCCGAAGGTGAACTCCAGGCTGTTGGCCTGAACGAAACGCTCGTAGTTGAAGGGCTGCAGACGAACCATCAGCTCGCCAAAGGTAACGACTTTCATAGTGTTTCTCCTTTTATGTTCGTATATCATCCCGCCGCAGCGGGTATTGACGGAATGGAGCGGCAATTATGCCTGAACCAGATGGAATGCAAAGCCGGCGATCTCGCCCTCCATGTAGCAGGCGACGGTCTTGCCGTTCTTGACGTTCTTGCTGTCGAGGTCGAACTTCACGCCGCGCTGAGACAGGTGGTAGATTGCACGATCCACGTTGTTGCAGCCGATGGCGATGTGGCCGTTGGTGCCGCGGCCCGGCTTCTTCATGATCTCGAACTCCTTGTTGCCCACAAAGATGCTGGAGTTGCCCGGAGCGACCTTCATGTTCAGCATGGTGGAGATCAGGCCGGCCACCTTGGCAGCCTCTTCCTCGTTGCCGGTGTTGATGCCGACATGGATGAGGTGCAGGCCCAGCATGGTGTCAACAGCTTCCTTGCTCTGTGCGGTGATCTTGGCCCAATCGCCGGCCTTGATGACGTCGCTCTTGCACATCCAGGTGCCGCCGACTGCGAAGATCTGATCATAGCCCAGATAGTCGTTGACGTTCTTGGCGTTGACGCCGCCGGTGCACATCCAGCGGGCACCCTTCAGGGCAGCGCCGATGTTCTTCAGCATACCCACGCCGCCGTTTGCCTCGGCGGGGAAGAACTTCAGAGCCTCGCAGCCCATGTTCATGGCCTGCTGCATCTCGCCTGCAGAGGCGGTGCCGGGCATCATGATGCCGCCCTTGTCGATGACGTGCTTGCAGACCTCGGGGTCGAAGCCGGGAGCGACGATGAAGGAAGCGCCTGCAGCCATAGCGCGGTCAGCCTGCTCACAGGTCAGGACAGTGCCGGCGCCCAGCAGCATCTCGGGCATCTCCTCGTGGATCTTGCGGATGCAATCCTCAGCACATGCGGTGCGGAAGGTGACCTCAGCTGCGGGCAGGCCGCCCTCAGCCAGAGCCTTGCACAGGGGCAGGGCCTCGTCTACGCTGTTAAAAGCAATAACAGGGATAATGCCGATCTGATAGACCTTTTCTACGATGGGATTCATAACGCATTTCTCCTTTTTAACATTTGCATGAATTCACATGGCCGGAGTCCCTTGCGGGCATACCTTCCCCACCATGCATTCGTATCTTTAGTATAAACGACATCGGCCCGTTTGGTAATGCTCAACAAGCACAATGTTTTGCATAAGAGCTTGTATACATTGCACAAAAACGCCGATTTTACCGGTTTCAGAAGCTGTTTTCGTAAGCAGGGTGCGCCGCATGACGAGAATTTTTGCTCCGCAGACAAGGCGATTTTCCGCAGCAATCCTGACGGATTGCAAGGGAAAGCAACGCAGTATGCGGGCAAAAAGACCGTTCGGGCGGTGTGCAATGCTTATGAAAACGGCTTCTTAAACCCCGAGACGGGCAAAAATTTCGGCCACGCCGTCGTGGTCATTGTCGTTTTCGCTGACGATGTCGGCCAATCTGCGGATGTGCTCCATCCCGTTGGCCATCACAGCGGCGACACCCGCCTTTTCCAGCATGGCGCGGTCGTTTTCGCTGTCGCCCACGGCCAGCGTGGCTTCCCGGGGGATGCCCAGATGGTCGGCCAGCGCCAGCAGGCTCTCGCCCTTGTTCACCCCCGCCGCCGTGACCTCGATGTTGTCGGGGGAGCCTTGCACCACCTCAACGCCCCGGATGGCCGTGAAGCGGGGCAGATACTGCCGGGCCTCCTCGGCAGAGTGGAAGAACATGCAAAACTTCTCCACTGCATGGGCGTGGCGGCTCATCCACTCGCTCTGCTCCCGCAGGATGGTGAAGCGGCCGTCGTTGGGCTGGATGGCCTCCGTCCCCCGCACGGCCGCCAGACGGGCAAAGCGCTCGTCGAAGAAGCGCTGCTGCACCGTGTCCCGGAGGGCACGGCCATCGCTGAAGATGTTCAGCCCGCCGGGCAGGCCGCGGAAGACCTCATAGACCTCCCGGGCTGTCTCCACCGGGAAGCAGCGCCGGATGATGCACTCCGGCTGGCTGGTCTCATGCTGGGCGGCGTTGGCGTACCGGCTGTAGACGCAGCCCAGAGGGTCATTTCCGAGGTCCCAGACCGCCGCACCGTTGGAGGTGAGGGCATAACGCACCCAAGGCTGTTTTGCCACCACAGGCGGCAGGCTGGCCAGTGGACGGCCCGTGGCCGGGATGACCACGACGCCCCGGTCAGAGGCCTCGGACAGGATCTTCCGGGTGTAGTCCGTGACTTCGCCGCTGCTGTTGAGCAGCGTGCCGTCCAAGTCGAGGGCCGCAAGAAGGATGGGGTGAGATGAAATAGACATGAAAGCTCCTTTGTGCTCGTGCATACACATTCCTCCTGCCCCGGCGGAGCAGGCTGTCTTTATTCTATAACAGGAAATAGATTTGCGCAAGTCGGCCAAGTGTGGTAAAATGTATCATCGTATGACAGATTTATAGGAGAATTTACATGAAAACTTCCCTTCTTCGTGCACGGTCTCGTGCACGGTCCCATCTGTGGTACCAGCTCTACTGGGTGCTCTACCTCATCTGGTTCTTCTGGCTGGACTTCACCGTCACCGACCCGAAATACATCATCCGCAGCCCGCTGGACGACTTCATCCCCTTCAACGAGTGGTTCATCTTCCCCTACGGCAGCTGGTTTTTCCTGCTGGCCGGGGTCACGGCGCTGCTGTGGTGGTTCGACACCGCCAGCTACGACAAGCTCTGTCTCATGATGTTCTCGGGCATGACCTTCTGCCTCATCGTCTATATGGTGCTGCCCAACGGCCTCGATATCCGTCCCATGGCGGAGGAGGTGGGCCGCAGCAACATCGCCATGACCCTGATGCAGCTCATCTGGAAGGCCGACGCCTCGGTGAACGTCTGCCCCTCCATCCACTGCCAAAGCTCGGCCTGCATGGCCATCGCCTTCTCGGGCAGCACGCTGGCCCGGGAAAAGAAGTGGCTCAAGATCCTGGCCTTCGGCTGGGCTGCCCTCATCTGCGCCTCTACCGTCTTTACCAAGCAGCACTCCATCATCGACGTCTTCTGCGGGCTGGCCGTGGCGCTGGTCTGGGTGCCGGTGCTCTATCTTCGCCCCCGGAAGGCGTGAGTTTTCGGATAAAATATGCCGTTTTTGCTGTGTCCGCTCTTGACGGCACAGCGGCCCACGGGTACAATGGTGGTAGCTGATATATCACATCTGCGGGCACTGCCCGCTTCGAAAGGAGCATGACACGGCCATGGCATCACGAAGTGCGCGGGAGATCGCCTACGAGACCATCCGCAGCCGGATCATCACGATGGACTTAAAGCCCGGCGACGAACTGAACGACCGGGAGCTGGCGCAGGAGCTGGGCATCAGCCGCACCCCCATGCGGGAGGCACTCATCATGCTCAACATCGCCCACATGGTGGTCATCAAACCCCAGAGCGGCACCCATGTGGCCCCCATCGACCTCAAGCTGATGGAGATGGAGCAGTTCGCCCGCTTCACGCTGGAAAAGGAGATCCTGAACCGCATCCGGGGCCGTCTGACCGCCGAGCAGGAGGCCGCCTACCGACTCAACCTTGAGAGCTACCGCCAGCTGGAGCGCGACCCCTCCGCCGAAAACCGGGAGACGAGGATGCTCGACCTCGACAACGCCTTCCACCGCCGGGCCTTTGAGCTGTGCGGCATGGAGGAGCACTTCGACCATATGCTCTCCACCTTCCAGCACATCGAGCGTCTGCGGAAATTCAGCCTCCAGACGGAGGAGAACAAGTCCGTCTGCGCAGCCCACACCCGCATCCTCGAGGCCGTCCTGCGCGGCTCGGAGGAAGACCTCAGCCGTGCCCTCAGCGACCACCTGAACCGCTACAAGCTCTCGGTGGAGCAGGCCCGCCAGCGCCACCCTGAGTATTTCACCGAGGGGACCGTCGGGTTAATCGACAATGTAAGATAACTGCATCATAGAAAAGGACGCCGTCTGGTAAAAACCATGCGGCGTCCTTTTGTTATGTTATAGGGATCATGTCCTCAGCATTCAATCCAGCAGGTAGTTCCCAGCTTACGTATAATTGCTCAGAATTTTTTCAAAGTCCATATATTTTGCAACGGCCTCCGTGTAAAACTCTTTATTCTGTTCCACCATTTGCAGCGTTATAACAGGCTCATCATCTCCAAGCACTTCATCCACATAAAGGATATAGTCCGGGTACTTTTTCCCCTTGCTAAAGCAGGCAATCTGTATATCCTTATGAAACGTGTTCGTTGGTTCTTCCAATCTTCCTTGAATCAGGGCCTCTGCGTCATATTCCGTTGAGCCAAACTTGTATTTACCTTCCACCATCTCAGCCTGTCTCCAGAACGAGTCCGTGTCAAGCTTCTCACTCGGTTTGTACGGCTGTACTGTCGTCGGCAATAAATTATCTTTCCAAATAAACCATGCTTTGCCCTGTTCCGCATCACTCAAGACAAACGAGTAATCATCCTCTTGGTAGGTGCGCACACCATTTGTCGAATCTGTATAGTTGCGGCTTTTCACATTGCCATACTCATCTTTGCTCTCGATAGTATAGACACGCGTATAGGTCTGCGTCATCAGTTTCTCATAATTGGCTCTTCTGCTGTTCACCGGGTTCTTAATTGGCGTTGCGTGCAACATTCCAAATTCATTCACACCCGTTTCTTCTGCGCCGGAACTTGAACTGCTGGACGAACTGGAACTACTGCTTGAGTCTGAGGGCGCACTGCTGGAACTCGAAGAACTGCTGGAACTGCTATCAGAAGAAGCGCTGGAATTGCCGTTCGAGGCAGAGCCGCTAGAGCCACTGTTTCCTCCACCACCTCCTCCACCACTGCACGCGGTGAACATAGAAACCGATACCGCTGCGGCAAGCACGATGGCCATGACCTTATCAGACAATCTCATTAAAAATTCCTCCTCGTTTCAAGTTTGTGCTCTTAGCATATCTTATTTGCACTCATTTTTCAAGTGCAAATAGCGCACATTTTAATGCGTAGATTTTGTGTATTATGCCTTTATAATAAAATTTGAAGGGGGCATAAGATGGCATTCAAAATTCCAAAAGAAGAATATATCAACCGCACGTTTCGTCTTCGGAAAGAACTCGTTGACCGCATGGAAGTCATTTGCAACGAAAAAAACATCTCCCTGAACAAGTTGACCGTCTTATGCATTGAATATGCTCTGGACAACCTTGAAGAAGACGATACCACACTTCAGTAAGACACAAAAACGCCGCACAGCGTATCAAAATCGCTGTGCGGCGTTTTATTCTACGGTAAAGTTTCGGAGGGTGCTCAGACCTTTTCGATGGTGATGCTCCACTCGCTGGTCATGGCCTCATCGACGTCCAGCACCTCGTGATGGCCCTCCTCGTTGACGCTGTTGGCCCAGCCGTTCCAAGGCTCCATGCAGACGAAGCTCTCGGCATCCTGCTGCCAGAGCACGCCCTTGTCGAAGGTCTCATCGGCGTCCACCGTGACCTTATGGCCGTTGCCCTTGTCGGTGAAGGTCATGGGGAACTCCACGCCGGTCATCAGGCGGATGGTGTTGTCTGTGCCCTCCTTGCGGGTGAGGGTGATCTTTTCCGGGGCAGCGGGCTGCTCGCCCTTGGCATTCTCGGAGCAGGTGGCGCACTTGATGTCAAAGTCCACATTTTCCAGCGCAGAGGCCACGAAATAGGGGTGGTAGCCGAAGCTGAAGGGCATGGGCTTGTCGCCCTCGTTGATGACGGTCAGGCTGATGAGGGCCTTATTGCCCTCGAGGTTGTAGTTCACCAGCAGGGTGAAGTCGAAGGGGTAGAGGAACTTGGTCAGCGGGGTGGATTCCAGCGCCAGCGTCACACCGTCCGGGCCGACGCTCTCCACGTCCCAAGCGCACAGGTCAGCGAAGCCATGGGTCTCCATGGGGTAGGCCTTGCCCTCAAAGTTGTGGACGCCGCCGTCGGGGTTGCCGCAGCTGGGGAAGAGCACCGGCACGCCGAAGCGGGGGCGGTTGCACTCCGAGAAGTTGGGGCGGCGGGTCCAGATATACTCGTCGCCGTCGAGGGTAAAGCCGGTGATCATGCCGCCGCGCTCGGGGGTGATGGTCAGGCTGGTCTTGGCGGCGGGGTCGGTGATGACGTACTGCTCATAGCAGGCGCCGTTCTCGGTGATGTACTGGGTGGTGATCTGGTTCATAGTTCAGTCCTCCGTATTTTTCTGGTTTTTCTGGTATTCCGCCAGTTTTTCAAAATAATAATCGATGCCGTAGCGGATGAAGTATTTGATGATGCGGACAACAATGCAGATGATCGCCGCATAAACAAGCAGTGCAAAAAACATTGCTCCATTTGCTCCTAGTCTCATAAATTACTCCTCGCAATGCACAAAAAGGCCGCCGGGCGGTATGTACCGCTCAGCAGCCTCATTTTTACTTAAAGAACGACGCCGTCCTTGAAGATGGAGATCTCGCGGAAGCCGTGCTTTTCGGCCTTGGTCTGCTCGCCGCTGGCCACCCGGATGACCAGATCCAGCAGATCCTTTGCGGCCTCGTCGATGGTCTTCTCGCCGTCGGCGATGACGCCGGTGTTGAAATCGATCCAGCCCGACTTCTTCTCCGCCAGCGGGGTGTTGGTGGAGATCTTCAGGGTGGGAGCCGGAGCAGAGAAGGGCGTGCCGCGGCCGGTGGAGAAGAGGATGAGGTGTGCACCTGCGGCGGTCATGGCGGTGGCGGAAACGAGGTCATTGCCGGGGCCGTAGAGCATATTCAGGCCCTTGGTGACGACGGGGTCGCCGTAGCCGATAACGTCCATGATGGGGGCTGTGCCGCCCTTCTGGACGCAGCCGCAGCTCTTGTCCTCCAGCGTGGTGATGCCGCCCTGCTTGTTGCCCGGAGAGGGGTTGTCGTAGACGACCTCATTGTGGCTGATGAAGTAGTCCTTAAAGCCGTTGATCATCTTCTCGGCCTTGACGAAGACGTCGTGGTTGATGCAGCGGTCCATCAGGAAGCCCTCGGCACCGAACATCTCGGGCACCTCGGTCAGGACGGTGGAGCCGCCGCGCTGGCCCATCATGTCGGAGAAGCGTCCGATGGTAGGGTTGGCGGTGATGCCAGACAGACCATCCGAGCCGCCGCACTTCATGCCGACCACCAGCTCGCTCACGGGGATCGGCTCGCGCTTGAACTGGCCGGCGTAAGCGGCCAGCTCCTTCAGGATGTCGCGGGCGGCGGCAAATTCGTCGTCCACGTCCTGACAGGTCAGGAATTTCACACGGTCGTGGTCATACTCGCCCAGCTCTTCCACGAACTGGTCGTGCTGCAGGTTCTCACAGCCCAGATGCAGCACCAGAACGGCGGCGGCATTGGGGTGGCGGACGAGAGCGGCCAGCAGCTTGCGGGTCTGTGCGTGGTCATGGCCGGTCTGGCTGCAGCCAAAGGGATGGGTGAAGGTGTAGAGGCCCTCGATGGTGCCGGTGACGAGGTCCTGATTGTCGGCCACCATCTTCTTGGCGATGTCGTTGACACAGCCGACGGTGGGGATGATCCAGATCTCGTTGCGGATGGCGGCGCGGCCATCCTTGCGGCGGAAGCCCATAAAGGTCTCGGCCTCCACCTTGGGCAGCGGGGCCAGCTCGGGGGAGGGGTTATAGCTGTACTCCACCTCGCCGGAGAGGTTGGTGTGGACATTGTGGGTGTGCATCCAAGTACCCGGCTCGGCGTCAGCGGTGGCGTGGCCGATGGGGAAGCCGTACTTGATGACGTTCTCGCCGTTCCGGATGGGCTTGACTGCCATCTTGTGGCCCTGCGGGATGTCCTCCAGCGCGGTGACGGCAAGGCCGTCCACCTCGACGAGGGTGCCCTTGGCAATGGGATGCAGAGCGACAACGACGTTGTCGATGGGGCTGATATGGATCGCCTGCGGCATAGTTTTTCTCCTACTCTCTCATAACACAAAAGGGGGCTGCTGCCCAAAGCAGCAGCCCTCTGTGTCCAAATTTTCAGCTTACAGGCAGCTCTTGTAAGCAGCCTCTGCGCCCTCGGTGCGGATCAGCTCGAGGTCTGCCAGAACAGCGGCCTCAAGGCCCTCGATCTTGGTCAGATCCTGATCCCACATCTGGGTGTTGGTCAGCACGGCGTGCACCAGCTGGGCAGCGGTGTCGTCCTTGTGTGCATAGTAGAAGTCCAGTGCCCATGCGTCATCCTGGATCTTATAGGTATTGCCGGCCGGACGCTTGCAGATGAGGCCGTCGGCGGTGCGCTCCTGAATGTCGTTGGAGTAGAAGGCGATGTAAGCAGCCAGAGACATGGTCAGGCACTTGGGCAGCTTCTTCTGCTCCTCGATGTAGGTCAGGAAGGAGGGCATATTGCGGGCCTTCCACTTGGAGGTGGAGTTCAGGGAGATGCTCATCAGCTCGTGGTTGATGAAGGGGTTATTGAAGCGGTCCTGCACAGCAGAAGCGAACTCCTCGAGATCCTTCTTGTCCAGAGGCAGGGTGGGGATGACCTCCTCGTGCAGCATCTTGTTCATGAAGCCGCGGACGGTGTCGTTGTGCATGCAGTCACGCACGATGTCGAAGCCAGCCAGATATGCGCCCAGAACGAAGCCGGTGTGTGCGCCGTTCAGGATGCGAACCTTGCGCTTCTTGTAGGGGGTGACATCGGGCACGACCATGACGTTGACACCGGCCTTCTTGAACGGCAGCTTGTCCTCCAGACCATCGGGACCCTCGATGACCCAGACGCCGAAGACTTCGCCGACGTCCAGCGCCTTATCGGTGTAGCCGTTGGCCTCTTCCAGAGTAGCCAGCTCCTGCGGGTCACGGATGCGGCCCGGGACGATGCGGTCCACCAGAGTGGAGCAGAAGGTGTTGGCGTTGTTCATCCAGTCGATGAAGGCAGCGTCGAGGTTCCAGTCCTTGGCGTAGTTGTTGCAGCACTTCTGCAGCTCCTTGCCGTTGTTGTCGATCAGTTCGCAGGACAGGATGATCAGGCCCTTATCGGCAGCGCCCTTGAATGCGGTGTAGCGCTCGTACAGCACGCGGGTCAGCTTTGCAGGGAAGCTGTTGGGGGGAACCTGATCGAACTGGCTGTCGCCCTGCGTATAGGCGATGCCGGCCTCGGTGGTGTTGGAGACGACGATCTCGAGATCCTCAGAGCGGGCCAGAGCCAGAACTTCGTCCCACTTGCCCTCGGAGTAGGGGCAGACGCAGTCGGAGACGCAGGAGATGACGCGCTTTGCATCGACCTTCTGGCCCTTCTCGCTGCCGCGCAGGTACAGGGTGTACAGGCCCTCCTGCTCGTTCATCCAGTCCGCCATCTGGGGGAAGTTGGCGATGGGCTGCACCAGCTTGACCTTGCCGTTGAAGCCAGCCTTCTCGTTGGCGATGTCGATAAAGTAATCCACGAATGCGCGCAGGAAATTGCCCTCGCCGAACTGCATCACCTTAACGGGTGCGTCCTTGAGGATATAGCCGTTGTAACCGGTGCTTTCCAGGACCTTGTAATTCAAAGTTTCCATTTGAGTGTCTCCTTTTATCAATTTGCTTTGCCTTTCACGGGGCAGCCAGAGCCGCACCCTTCTCTTTCTCTATTTTATGCTGTTGTATACAAATAAGTCAAGTGGTTCTCCACAGTTTTTTGCAGGAAAAGGGGCCGTTTTTATAAAAACCAGCGAATTGTACAAGTCTGGGCGAGAATTTTGGGCAGTTTTTCAGTTGTATACATCCGCATTTTCCGGTATACTAAAGACAGGCATCGCCTGTTTGCACGGAACAGGCCCATACCCCTATTTTTTAAAGAATGTTTCAAACCGTCAAGACCATTGAAAAAAGGAGTTCTGACCATGAAAGCATTTATGGATAAGGAGTTCATGCTCCAGTCGCCCACCGCACAGCACCTGTATCACGCTTACGCTGAGGGTATGCCCATCTGTGACTACCACTGCCACATTCCTCCCCGTGAGATCTACGAGAACCGCCGCTTCGACAACATCGCTCAGGTCTGGCTGGGCGGCCGCAACCCGGACGGCAGCTACTTCGGCGACCACTACAAGTGGCGCGTCATGCGCTCCAACGGCGTGCCCGAGGAGTACATCACCGGCGACAAGCCCGACCGCGAGCGTTTCCAGAAGTTTGCCGAGGCTCTGCCCATGGCCATCGGCAACCCGATGTACCACTGGACCAACCTCGAGTTGCACACCTTCTTCGGCTATGACGGCGTGCTGAACGGCGACACCGCCGAGGAAGTCTGGAACCTGTGCAACGACAAGCTCCAGCACGACCCCAAGCTGACCGTCCGCGGCCTCATCGAGCAGAGCAACGTGGCTTTCATCGGCACCACCGATGACCCCATCGACAGCCTCGAGTGGCACAAGAAGATCAAGGAAGACCCCACCATCAAGTTCACCGTGGCTCCTTCCTTCCGCCCCGACAAGGCCATCAACATCAACAAGCCCGGCTTCGCTGAGTACATGGGCAAGCTGGCTGCTGCCGTCGGCAAGGAGAAGCTGGCCTGCATCGACTGCGTCACCGGTGCTCTGACCGACCGCATCGAGTTCTTCGCCGAGATGGGCTGCCGCGCTTCCGACCACGGTCTGGACTACATCCCCTACCGTGAGGCCTCCAAGGACGAGGTCAACGCCATCTATCAGAAAGCCATGAAGGGCGAGGCCGTCACGCGGGAAGAGGCTGAGAAGTATCAGACCTACATCCTCATCCATCTGGGCAAGCAGTATCACCGCCTCGGCATCGCCATGCAGATCCACTACAACTGCCTGCGCGGCGTCAACCGCAAGATGAACACCCTGCTGGGACCCGATACCGGTTTCGACATGATCAACACCGCCACCTGCGGCGGCGAGATCGCAGCTCTGCTGAGCGCCCTGAACGACACCGACGAGTGCCCCAAGACCATCATCTACAGCCTGAACCCCGGCGATGACGCTCAGATCGGCACCATCCTCGGCTGCTTCCAGAACAGCGAGGTCCCGGGCAAGATCCAGCACGGCTCCGCTTGGTGGTTCAACGACCACAAGATCGGCATGGAAGAGCAAATGTCCCGTCTGGCCAGCCTCGGCCTGCTGGGCAACTTCGTCGGTATGCTGACCGACAGCCGCAGCTTCCTGAGCTACACCCGCCACGACTACTTCCGCCGCATCCTCTGCAACCTCATCGGCCAGTGGGTCGAGGACGGCGAGTATCCCAACGACGAGAAGGCTCTGGAGAAGATCGTCCGCGGCATCTGCTTCGACAACGCAAAGCGCTACTTCAACCTGTAATTTCTTCGTTTTATAAAAAAGTGAGGCTCCACGACGAACACCGTGGAGCCTCACTTTTTATTTTTCTTTTTACTTGTTGTCGGCCACCATCATCTTGCTGGCCTTATAGATGTCGCCGCAGCCCAGCGTGATGACCAAGTCACCCTCGCGGGCATTCTGCTTCACCCAGTCGGCGGCAGCTTCCAGACTGTCCACCAGCACCGAGCCGGGGATCTGCGCCGCCAGCTTTGCGCTGGTGATGGACGGGTCGTTCGGCTCGCGGCTGCCCATGATGGGGGTGATGACCGCAATGTCGGGGATCTTGAGCACATCCACGAAGTCGTTGAACAGCATCTTGGTGCGGCTGTATGTAAACGGCTGATGGACGGCGATAAGGCGCTTGTAGCCCAGCTCCTTGGCGGTGGTCAGGGTCGCGCGCAGCTCGGTGGGATGGTGGGCGTAGTCGTCCACCACCACAGCGCCGTTGCACTCGCCGTAGACCTCGAAGCGTCGGCCTGCGCCCTTGAAGCTTGCGGCAGCGGCGGCACACTGCTCGACGGTCAGGCCCGCAAAGCGGCAGACCGCGCACATAGCCAGCGCGTTGTAGATATTGTGACGGCCCGGCACAGCCAGACGGATGTGGCCGGTAACTTTGCTCCACTCCTTCAGGTCGAACTCGAAGAAGCCGGGCTTATACTCCTGTACATTGACGGCCTGATAGTCGCCGTCGTTGTTGATGCCGAAAGTGCGCACACGGCGGTCGAGGGTATACATGACGTCCATCGTGTTCTTGTCGTCGGCGTTTGCGAAGATCATGAACTGGGTCATAAGGGCGAAGCGCTTGAAGGCAAACTTCAGCTCACCCATGCTGCCGTAATAATCCAGATGGTCGTTGTCGATGTTCAGCACAACCGAGAGGTAGGGGGTCAGCTTCAGGAAGGTCTCCGAGAACTCACAGGCCTCGATGACGATGTCGTCGCCCTTGCCCGCCTTGCCGTAGCCGTGGATGAGGGGCAGCTTGCCGCCGATGACCGCAGAGGGGTCGCGTCCTGCCAGCTCCAGCGCAGTGGTGATCATGGAAGTCGTGGTGGTCTTGCCGTGGGTACCGGAAACGCAGATGCTCTGCTTGTACAGGCGGCTCACATAGCCCAGTAGGACGCTGCGCTCCACCGTCGTGATGCCGTAGGAAGCTGCCGCATTCAGCTCCACATTGTCCTTCGCAATGGCGGCGGAGTAGACCACGAGGTCTGCGCCGATGACATTGTCTGCGCTGTGGCCCAGCGTGACCTTAACGCCCATCTCCCGCTCGGAGCGGATGATGCTGCCGTCCAGCACGTCGCTGCCCGAGATGTCATAGCCCTTTGCGGACAGGATCTGGATGAGCGGATACATTCCGCTGCCGCCGCAGCCAATGAAATGGATCTTCTTCACATTATCCAGCAGGTGCTGGGTGTAATCGGTGTACATGAACATAGAAAGCATCCTCCAATAATATAAACGGCTGCCAGGCAGACCGTATCCATTCTAGTGACACCTATTATTATATAATTTTTGGCGCACAAAATAAACACTTCGGAGCGAATTTTCGGAAAGAACTATAAAATCATACGCACTTTTGTGCTATCTGTATAGAATCCGCGGGCCCAAGCTGGGTATTTTGACGCTTCACAAAAGATTTACAATTACTCAGGATAAATAGCTAACGATCCTGAGATTTTTGTGATATAGTTATAGAGGAAATTTTGCTGTGGCAGCGCCTGCATCGACGTCGGCTGTGCCCGGCACGAAAAGAGGAGACACTTTTTTGAAGATCAAAATCACGGCCGACAGCACCTGCGACCTCTCCGAAGCGCTGCTGCGGCAATGGGACATCTCTCTCATGCCCATGCACATCCTGATGGGCGGCGAGAGCTATCTGGACGGCATCACCGTCCGCCCTGCTGACGTCTTTGCCCATGTGGAGGCCGGCGGCCAGACCCCGAAATCTGCCGCCGCAAATCCGGTGGAGTACATCGACTTCTTCGGGCCGTTCGCCAAAGAGTATGACGCTGTCATCCACATCTCGGTCAGCGCCAAGCTTTCGTCCTGCTATCAGAACGCCTGCCTTGCCGCGCAGGAATACGACAACGTCTCGGTCATCGACAGCGAGAACATCTGCACCGGACAGGGCTACCTTGTCCTCCGCGCCGCCAAATGGGCGGCAGATGGCCTGACGACCCGCAACATCTGTATGCGGCTCCAGAACCTCGCCAAGCGGGTGGAACTGAGCTTCGTGCTGGATCAGCTCAATTACATGGCCAAGAGCGGCCGCTGCTCCGGCGTGCTGGCGTTCGGCGCAAACCTTCTAGGCATTAAGCCCAGCCTCGCTGTCATCGACGGTGAGCTGAAGGTCGTCAAAAAGTATCGCGGCAGCCTGCCCATCTGTGTCGGCAAATACATCACCGACTTGCTGGACGGCCGGGACGACATCGACAACTGCATGGTCTTTATCTCGTCCTGCCAGCCCAAGCCCGGCTGCATGGAGGCTATCAAAGCCGGTCTGCGCAGGTACGGCAAATTCGAGAACATCATTGAGACCGACATCGGCACGACCATCGGCGGCTACTCCGGCCCCGGCACCATCGGCATCGTATTCGCAAAGAAAGTCTGAACAGGATTCAACCAAGACGGCCCGGCCAAGTGGAAAACTCCACAGCCGGGCCGTTTTTTAGTTGCGGGAACACTTTTCAGCGTCGATGGCCAGCACGAACATCAGCACATACAGCGCATCCTCCGGCTTTGCAATGTCCAGCACATAAGTATCCGTCCAGTGGAGCAGCTCCTTGGAGATGGCTGCCACCGTTGCCCCATCCGGCCCGGTGATGGTGTAGTCCCATTCCGCCCAGTCGCCTTCGATGTGCCAGCCGTTGAAGTCGATATTATACCGCGGCTTGAACCAGCCCCACGGTTCTTTTTTCAGGGTGCCGATGCAGTCGCTCCCCTCGTAAAGTTCGAATTGGGGCCACCAAGAAAAAATCTGCTCCTTCACAGTGCCCAGCTCGTGCTCCTCGCTGGCGTCGAATATTTTCAGGCAGTGCCCCCACGAGAGCTGGCCCTTCACGATATAGACCGTGTTTTCATTTTCATCGTAGATGTCATAGCTGTCGAACCAAGCAAATGCACGCTGTTTGAATAAAAGCTTCATGCCGTCCTCCTCTGTCCGCTTTGTCACACCCTGCTTGACTTATATACGATTTACGCTGCTGTTTTCATGCAGCATCTGGAAATTTTTTCGGATAAATATAAGAAAACCGCCCTGAGAACTCTCAGAGCGGCATATTCAAGTCGGCGACTACCTATTTTCACAAGCCGTTTCCAGCTAACTATCTTGGGCACGAGTGAGCTTAACTGCTGTGTTCGGAATGGGAACAGGTGGGACCTCACCGTCATCGTCACCGACCATATGACTGACACAGTATATCACATTTCTGTGTATCTGTCCAGTATTTTTAGAAGGACGTGCCTTCAAAACTGAATAATCACTGCTTACATTTTTTCGTTGACTCTAAGAGTC
>NZ_JAJEQL010000025.1:0-32671 GCF_020687345.1 Faecalibacterium butyricigenerans | reverse complement strand
GATGAAGGCCGTGGACACCTTCGACTCCACCCGCCGGGCCAGATTTTCGACTTACGCCAGCCGATGCATTGAGAATGAGCTTCGGATGCACTTCCGGCGGGAGCGGAAAAACGCCCCCACCCTCTCGCTCCAAGAAACGCTGGAAGCCGGAAAAGAGGATTCCGCCCTCACCCTCGCCGATGTGCTGCAGGATGGCTTCTGCATGGAGGAGAGCTGCGAAAGGCAGGAGGATGCCCAGCGCCTCCGCCGCCTCATCGAGGGCCTGCCCGCCCGGGAGCGGAAGCTTCTATTATTAAGGTATGGTCTGGCGGGGCAGCCGCCGCTGACCCAGCTGGAAACGGCAAAGCTGCTCCAGATCAGCCGGAGCTATGTTTCCCGCCTTGAGACCCATGCACTGGAGCTTTTGCGGGCCGGCTGGGAGCAGGACTGACTCCCTCTTGCATTCCTCCCTGAACTGTGGTACAATATTAAGGCACACGAACCGTGTGTCTTGTCGGACAGCGCCTGCTGCGTGGTTCGGCATACGGATGTGGGTCCTGTACGATGGAGCCGCAGTGAACCAGGTCAGGTGGGGAACCAAGCAGCCTTAAGCGGCGCGCCCCGTGCGTTTCAGTCAGCCTGCATCCGTATGCCGAGTTACGCAAGGCGGGGGTCAAACCCCGTCAGCGCTGTCCGATTTTTTATTATCGACAGGAGGGGATCGCCGATGTATCGCGCATTATACCGCAAATGGAGACCTCAGCGGTTCGAGGACGTCGTCGCACAGCGCGGCATCGTCACAGCACTGCGCAATCAGGTGGCATCAGGCCGCGTGGGCCACGCCTACCTTTTCACCGGCGTGCGCGGCACCGGCAAGACCACCTGCGCTAAGATCTTTGCCAAGGCGGTCAACTGCCTCCATCCCAAGGACGGCGACCCCTGCGGCGAGTGCGAGATCTGCAAAGGCATCGACAACGGCAGCATCCTCGATGTGGTGGAAATGGACGCTGCCTCCAACAACGGCGTGGACGACATCCGCGACCTGCGGGACGAGACAGCCTATACCCCCAGCGCCTGCCATTATAAGGTATACATCATCGATGAGGTGCACATGCTGTCCACAGCGGCCTTCAACGCCCTGCTGAAGACGCTGGAAGAGCCGCCTGCCCACGTCATCTTCATCCTCGCCACGACGGAGATCCAGAAAGTTCCGGCCACCATCCTTTCCCGCTGCCAGCGGTACGACTTCACCCGCATCGGGCCGGAGGACATCGCACAGCGGGTCGAGTACATTGCCGGGCAGGAGGGGCTGGAACTGACCACCGACGGCGCAGAGCTGATCTCCCGGCTGGCCGACGGTGCCATGCGCGACGCCCTCTCCATCCTTGACACCTGCGCCGGCGTCACGGCAAAGATCGACGCCGACGTGGTCCGCCGGATGGCTGGCGTCACCGACCGGAGCTACCTGTTCCGCATCTCGGATGCGCTGGAAGCGCAGGACGGTGCGGCTGCTCTGGCCCAGCTGGCCGCGCTGCGGCAGCAGTCGGTGGACGTGAAGCGTCTGACCGAAGAGCTGATCGCCCACTACCGCGCTCTGATGCTGGCGGCTCTGCCCGGCGGGCAGAGCCTGCTGTCCGGCGTCTCGCCCGAGGAGGAAGCGCAGTACCTCGAAAAAGGGCCTCAGCTGGGCCAGCGGGAGGCCGTCCGGGCCATCCGCACGCTGGGCAACGCCCTCGAGCACATGACTAGGGGCAGCGACCAGCGCATCGAGCTGGAGCTGGCCCTCTTCACCCTCTCTGAGCCGCCGCAGGCCGCCCCCGCAGCAGCAGTATCCGTGCAGGCTGCGGCTCCTGCCGCACCGGTCGTCCGGCCCTTTGTCTCGGCCCCGGCACAACCCGCGCCGCAGCCCTTTGTGAGTACGCCCGTGACGCCCCCGCCTGCTGTGCAGGAGCCTCTCCCTGCGCCCGCCGCAGAACCGACGTCTGCACCGGAAGAGCCAGCGGTCTCCCCCGCTTCGCTTCCCGAGGAACCGGCTCCCGCGCCCGTAGAAGAAGAGCTTCCGCCCCCGCCCGACGAGCCGCCGGTGGCAGAGAGCGCTCCCCTGCCGTGGGATGAACCGACCGCGCCGGTCACAGCACCCCTCCCGGCGGAAACGCCTGCTGAGGCTTCTGCTCCCACAGCACCGGCTCCGGAATACACCGCCGACCCGGCCCTCAGCCGCCCCCGAAAGGTGGCCGCAGAGGGCATCAACCCCTTCGAGCAGTGGAGCGAGGTCGTCAAGCTCTTACAGGAGAAGGACCCTATGCTCCACAGCTACCTGCGCAAGTCGAAGGCTTACTTCGACGGCACCCGGGTGCTCATCGACGGCGGCAAGACCTTCCGGGACTTCATCCGGGTGAACAAGGACAGTCAGCGCCTCATCAAAAAGCTCATCGCGCAGGTATCGGGCGTCGCGGTGCCCATCGGCCCCTACGAACCCCGCACCGCCGCGAAGCACACCTCCAACGCCGAGCAGTCCCTCCATGCACTGGAAAAGCTGGGCCTTGAGGTGAGCATCGAGGACAGCACGAAAAAGAAGCGCTAAAATGGCTTGCCCTCTCAGTCACCTAACGGTGACAGCTCTCCCAAAGGGAGAGCCAAAAGCGAAACCGCAAGGCAAAGCCTCTCCCTTTGGGAGAGGTGGCCGCGAAGCGGACGGAGAGGGCGAGGCCGCTAAAAATAAAACGAACAAACAAGGAGAACACAAACTATGAAAGCAAGAATGCCCGCAGGATTTGGCCGCCCCGATATGAACGCCCTGATGCGTCAGGCGCAGAAGATGCAGGATGACATGAAGGCCAAGCAGGCCGAGCTGGAAGCTGCCGAGTACACCGGCAGCGCCTCCGGCGAGATGGTCACGGTCCGGATGAACGGCAAGCACGAGATCCTCGGCATCACCATCAAGCCCGAGGCCGTTGACCCCGACGACATCGAGATGCTGGAAGATCTGGTGGCCGCAGCCGTCAACGCCACCGTCAAGCAGGTGGACGAGACCGCCGAGGCCGAGATGGGCAAGCTGACCGGCGGCCTGAACATCCCCGGCCTCTAAGCGGGAGGGATACGCATGGGTTACACCGCAGCGCCGCTGGAAAAGCTCATCGAGCAGTTCAGCCAGTTTCCGGGCATCGGCCGCAAGGGCGCGACCCGGATGGCCTATCAGGTGCTGAGCATGTCGGACGCCGACGCCACGGCGCTGGCCGAGGCCATCCAGAACGCCCACACCCGGCTCCACCGCTGCCGCGTCTGCCAGAACTACACCGAGGCGGAGCTTTGCCCCATCTGCTCCAGCGCCAAGCGGGACCGCTCCACCATCTGTGTGGTGGAGACCCCCCGCGACGTGCAGGCCTTTGAGCGTACCCGGGAGTATCACGGCCTCTACCACGTCCTCCACGGCCTCATCAGCCCGATGGACGGCATCGGTGCCGAGCAGCTCTCGGTGAAAGAGCTTCTGGCCCGGCTGGGCAGCGGCGAGGTGAAGGAGGTCATCATGGCCATGAATCCCACCGTCGAGGGGGAGGCTACCGCCATGTATCTGGCCAAGCTCATCAAGCCCCTCGGCATCAAGACGACCCGTCTGGCCTACGGCCTGCCCGTGGGTGGCAGCCTCGAGTATACCGATGAGACGACGCTTTACCGCGCCCTCTCCGGCCGCGACGAGCTGTAACAGGCGGATTTTAGAGAACATTAACAGTCTCTTCAAAAATCGCTCTTGAAAATCCAGCAAAATGTGATATAATGACAGGACAGTAAGAAGTCAAGGAAAGGAGGCGCGCTTCATGGCACCTACCAAGGAACGTCCGGCGACCAAGACCATCGCCACAAACCGCGAGGCGCGCCACGAGTACTTCGTGCTCGAAGCGCTGGAGACCGGCGTTGAACTGAAGGGCACCGAGGTCAAGAGCCTGCGTGCGGGCGGCGTCAACCTGAAGGACAGCTGGGTCGATATTGAGGACGGCGAGCTTCTGGTCAAGGGGATGCATATCACTCCCTACGACCACGGCAACATCTTCAATCAGGATCCTCTGCGGGTGCGGCGGCTGCTGGCCCACAAGACCGAGATCCGGCGGCTGCACCAGCAGTGCAAACTGCAGGGCTACACCCTTGTTCCCCTCTCCCTCTACTTCAAGCATGGCCGCGTCAAGATGGAGGTCGGCCTGTGCAAGGGCAAAAAGCTCTACGACAAGCGTGCCGACGCTGCAAAGCGTGACGCCAAGCGCTCCATCGACCGGGCTGTGAAGTCCAACGGCAAATTCTACTAGATCTCTTTCAGGCAGCATTCCTGCCCGGAAAACCAAGCTTTCTGCGCATGGCGACGTGCGCTTTATGGGGGCGTAAAGGTTTCGACGGGGGGAGCGAGGCCTGGGCAGCGGGTAGCAGTGGGGGAACTGCTCTAAACTCCTCCAAAAAATTAACTGACAACAATAATTATCAGTTGCTCGCAGCCTGAGTGCTGCGCGTTCCGCCCACTCTTGTGTCGTGTGGGGCCGGGGCGTCCTTTAGACACAGCACCTGAACGGACCTAAGCTTTGCGGACCGGCAGGAACTCATGAAGCTACTGAAGCGTTAGCCTGACGACCGGCGTGACGCGGAGGGAATGTTGTAGATCGCCTGCACCCGGAGACACCTACGCTGAACTCTTTTCGGACATGGGTTCGACTCCCATCGCCTCCACCAAACAAGAGCCAGACGAATCCTGTATTTTCGTACTGTGCTCTGCCAACAGAAAAGAGCCTCGCTGTTTTGCAGTGAGGCTCTTCTTTTTATACTATATCATTATCCCATGAAGTCAAGCAATACGTCGATGTCCTGACTGATGGCACGGAGATAGTCGGCACCGCCGCGTCGGCCTTCGTAATTCCGGACACGACTGCTCATCTCGGTCAGGAGTTCTGACTTCCGCACCAGAACGGGATCCCCGATCCATTCATCTCTCTCGATAAAGGCTTCCAGCTGCTCGTATTCCTTTACGATACGAATGTTGGACAGGTTCTCCGGGAGGGTACGGGTATCGAACCAATCCGGCTGCGCGGAAAATTCCAGAGGCGGCAGCGGATCCAACGGCTCATCGGCGTCCCACACATAGGGATGCCGATCATCTTCTTCCGCCGTTTTCTTGAATCGTCCTACCCGCCCTTCGGCCTTGCCAACCGTCTCATAGTGGTTGAACAACGCCTCGGCGTCGTAGCCGTAAAGCTCGTAGGCGTCCGAATAGCGGTCGGCATAGTCCTTGTACTGGAACGTCTCGACGCTCTCCGTTCCCGGGGTAATGTCGCTCCAGATGCTCACCGCCGCCGCATGGATGGTGGGCAGAGCCGCTGTCATCGTCAGGGCCAGAACCCCCGATGCAGCCGCCGCAATGAATTTTCTTCTCATGATAAGACCTCCTTTTTTATAAGCGGTTCATCCCGGAAGCGAGAATTTCCGCACATTTACATGATTATTCCACACGTTGGAGCAGTCCTCAAAGATCTTATGCTGTATCCGGCCCCGGATGGTATTGCCGCTGACCTCGCTGGTGCTGGCGATGCCGTGCCCGAGGGAAACTTCCAGCGTATTGTCCTTCAGGGCGCTGAGCCGATAGCTGATGCGCCGCCCCTCGTCGCCGCTCAGGACAATACGGCTGTTCTGGATGACCGTACTGCCGTCGGCGCGGCCATTGCCCTGCGCCAGCATGGGATTCGCGCTCTTTCTGATGTCATGCCCGGCCACATCGTCCGGCTGGTTCAGGGCGATGTCGCAGTTGTCCACGACGGCATGGGTCTTGTCGCCCACCATGTGGAAGATGGCCTCGCAGCGGTCCGCCCAAATGGTGCAGTGCTCCATCCGCACATCGGTGATGCCGCTCTGCCCCAGTGTGATGAACCACACCGGACGGTTGCCTGCCGCCAGACTCTCCTCCGTCTCTGTCTCATAAAAGCCACAGCCCGAGAGGACGACCTCCCGCACAGCGCCGCCCCAGCCCCAGACGGCTAAGACCTCGTCTGCACCAGACTTGTAAAAATCACAGTCCTCAAAACGGATATTCCGGCTCTCTGCCTGATCCGTCCAGTTGCGCACCCAGATGCCGCCTGCCGTACCGCCCGTCAGCTGGCGGAATACGCAGCCCTCGAAGCGGATGTTCTCATTGACCCCGTACAGGTCGGCAGCGCCCCGGCACCAGTCGTTGGGCTGGCAGTCGAAGGTACAGTCCACGACTTCCACATTGCAGGCGCGCATCACCCAGAACAGGCAGTTGCTCTGGCAGCTGTCCGCCGCCCGGAAGGTGACATTTTCCAGCCGGATGTCGTGTGCGCGGTCCTCATTGGATCTTCCGATGATGCCGACGGCCGGGCGGTCCTGCCCCAGCGTCTCATACTGGATGTCGCTGAGCAGGACAGCCCCATTGCCCCGGATGGTCAGGCCGCTGGGCAGCTCAAGCTGGGAGGAGAAGCGGTAGACCGCCCCCTCCGTCAGCTCGAGGGGCAGACCGGCGGCGCTGGCACACTGCATCGCGGACTCCAACGCCTGCTGGTCGTCTGCCCTGCCATCGCCCCTCGCCCCGAACTGTTCCGGCGTGATGCTGCCGCTTTCCGGGCTTGCTGTGCTGCTCTGGATGGCGGAGACGGCCGCAGCCTGCACCAAGGCTGCAGCCGTCCTTTCGTTTTTCTGTGTACCGCCGCACAGAAGCAGCACCGCTGCGAGGCCAAGGGACAGAGCCTTTCTTCTCACCTTCGATTTTTTCTCCTTATCTGGGGGATATTCTTTCCCTTATTTTATCATAAACCGGGTCGGATGTACAGCAAAAGGGCCGCTGCCCGCGAGATGCGGCAGCGGCCCTTTCGGAAATTTTCAGTTCATCCGTGCGTCAGCTCAGGACTGGCAGGCGGTGATGAGGCTCATCTTGTAGACCTCGTCGGCGTTGCAGCCACGGGACAGGTCATTGATGGGAGCGTTCAGGCCCTGCAGGATGGGGCCGTAGGCAGCGTAGCCGCCCAGACGCTGTGCGATCTTATAGCCGATGTTGCCGGCCTCGATGCAGGGGAAGATGAAGGTGTTGGCCTGACCAGCGACCTTGCTGCCCTTGCACTTGACCTGTGCGACCTCGGGAGCAACGGCTGCGTCGAACTGCAGCTCGCCGTCCACAGCCAGCTCGGGATCCATCTCCTGAGCCTTGATGACAGCGTCGTGGCTCAGAGCGACGGTGCCGCCCTTGCCGGAGCCCTTGGTGGAGAAGCTCAGGACAGCGACCTTCGGGTCGATGCCGAACAGCTTTGCGGTCTTAGCGGTCTCAACAGCGACCTCAGCCAGCTTGGCGGCAGCAGTGACCTTGACCTCGCCGGTCGCCTTATCGACGGTATCGGTGTAGTCGATGTTGACGGCGCAGTCGCCCATGGCGATGCGCTTCAGGCCCTCTTCGCCGCAGTCACGGTCCAGAATGAAGCAGGAGCTGACCAGATGAGCGCCCTTCTTGGTCTTGACCAGCTGCAGAGCGGGACGGATGGTATCGGCGGTAGAGTAGGTGGCGCCGCCCAGCAGGCAGTCTGCCTTGCCCATCTTGACCAGCATGGTGCCGAAGTAGTTGGACTTCTTCAGCAGGGCTGTGCACTCCTCTGCGCTCTGCTTGCCCTTGCGCAGCTCGACCATCGTATTGACCATCTCATCGAAACCGGCGTAGTTCTCCGGGTCGATGATCTCAGCAGCGGAAATATCAAAGTTGCCCGCAGCGGCAGCAGCCTTGCACTCTGCCTCGTTGCCGACCATGACGACCTTCAGCACGCCCTCAGCCAGCAGCTTGCTTGCGGCCTCCAGGATGCGGGGGTCATTGCCCTCAGTGAAAACGATCGTCTTGGGGTTTGCCTTCAGCTGGGCTACCAGGGGTGCAAACATATCAGCCATTATTGATTACCTCCGAAATTACTTTGCAATTATTCCCGGGCACCACAGGTGTGCCCTTCCTTTTTATTCTAGCACAGAGTCAGAAAACTTCAAGACAAATCTTGAATTTTGTGGTATATTTTAAAGAAGAAATCCAGCGATAATTTGTTAAGAAAATGTCATTTAATTAATAGGAGAATACTGCGCTTATGGATTGGGAAACATTGAAAACCGACTGCCTCGCCTGCCAGCGCTGCCCGCTGCACACCACCCGCCGCAGCGTCGTGTTCGGGCAGGGCGTGGAGAACGCCGAGGTCTTGTTCGTGGGCGAAGGCCCCGGCCAGAGCGAGGACGAGCAGGGCCTGCCCTTCGTGGGCCGCAGCGGCCAGCTGCTGGACAAATACCTCTTTGCCATCGACCTCGACCGCGCCTCCAACTGCTACATCGCCAACATCGTCAAATGCCGCCCACCCCAGAACCGCGACCCTCTGCCCGCCGAGAGCGAGGCCTGTATGCCGTGGCTGCGGGAGCAGTTCCGCCTGCTGCGGCCCAAGATCGTGGTCTGTCTGGGCCGCATCGCTGCCCAGCGGATGATCCGCCCCGACTTCTCGGTGACGAAGGAGCACGGCACCTTCATCGAGAAAAACGGCGTCCTCTTCATGGGCACCTTCCATCCCGCTGCCCTTCTCCGCCAGCCCCAGAACAAGCCCGAGGCCTTCGGCGACTTCGTGGCGCTGCGGGATAAGATCGGCGAGGTATGTGTGCATACCTACTGATTAAGCCTCTCCCTCACTTTTTCCTCCCCTTTTGCATACCCTAAGACAAAAGTGAGGTGTTAAGATATGAGTGCTGTACGCAGCGATTCGATTGATTTCTTCTTAGGGACCACCACCCCCGCCGGGTTCAAAGGGTATTTTGAGCCTCTGCGGCGGGAACCGGGGATGCAGATGTATCTCATCAAAAGCGGGCCGGGCTGCGGCAAATCGACTCTGATGAAGCGGCTGGCTCTCAAGGCCGAGCAGAAGGGCGAGCCCATCCAGCGCATCCACTGCGCCAGCGACCCCGACAGTCTGGACGGCGTCATCTTCCTCGACAAGCGCGCTGCCATCGTGGACGCCACCGCGCCCCACGTTCTGGAGCCGGACGCCCCGGGCGCAGAAGAGCAGGTGGTGAGCCTGTACCACACGCTGGACGCCGACGCCCTCCGCGCCCACGCCGATGAGGTGAAGCACCTCTTTGCCCAGAATGCCGCCCTCCGCAGCCGGGCCGCACGGTATATCGCCTCGGCAGGAAGCCTGCTGTTGGACAGCCGCCGGGCCGAGGCCTGCAGCGCCAACTTCGAAAAGGTGCGTCGGTACGTCAAGCGGCTCTGTGCCCGGCTCCTCCCCCGCCTGCCCGACGGAGCCGAGGCCGGCGAGGAGCTGCGGCTGCTGTCGGCCATCACCCCCAAAGGCCCGGTGTTCTACCGGGGGACGGTGCAGGCGCTGGCCGACCGGTATGTGGTCTTCCACGACGACTGCGGGGCTGTCTCCCGGCTGCTGCTGGAGCTTATCCGGGCCGAGGCGCTGGCCCGGGGCTACCACATCATCACCTGCCCCTGCGCCATGCATCCCGAGGACAAGATCGACCATCTCTTCATCCCGGCCCTCCGGCTGGCTTTCCTCACCGACAACCGGTGGCATCCCGTCCAGCTGCCCGGTGTGCAGGCCGTCCGGTGCACCCGCTTCGTGGACCGGGAGAATCTGGCGGGCTACCGCGCCCGTCTCCGCTTCAACGAGCGGGCCGCCGCCGAGCTTCTTGAGCAGGCTGCCGACCTGATGGCGCAGGCCAAGGCCTGTCATGATGAGCTTGAGACCTACTACCGCGCCGCCGTAGACTTCGACCGGGTGGACGCAGCCGCCGTCCAATGCGCCGAGATGCTGGGGCTGGGGTAGTTTAATAATAAATAAAAGGAAGTGACCCCTATGCCCGCGTTTCGTCTGCCTGTCCGTCAGCTGGTGGAATTTCTGCTCCGTACCGGCAGCATCGACAGCCGCTTCACCGGCTTTGACCGCGCCAACGAGGGCGCGCGCATCCACCGCAGGCTGCAAAAGGCGGCGGGCGAGGGCTATGCCGCCGAAGTTTTCCTCTCCGGTGAGCGGGAAGTGTCGGGCATCACCTTCACCATCGAGGGGCGGGCTGACGGCATCTTTTCCGACGAGGCAGGGGTGACGGTCATCGACGAGATCAAGACCACCGCCGTCCCCGCCGACGCCATCGCCGAGGACATGAACCCCTGTCACTGGGCACAGGGGATGGTCTACGGGGCGCTCTATGGCCGTCAGCAGGGGCTGGACCGGCTGGACGTCCGGCTCACATACTATCAGATCGATACCGATGAAGTCTTCCGCTTCCTGCGGCATTTCACCCTCGGGGAGCTGGAAGCCTTCCTGCAAGACCTTCTCGGGCAGTACGCCCCTTGGGCGCAGCGCCAGCTGGCGTGGAAGGAGCGCCGGAGCGAGAGCCTCTCGGCGCTGGCCTTCCCTTTTCCGGCCTATCGGCCCGGGCAGCGGGCACTGGCAGGCGAGGTTTACCGCGCCTGCACCGCCGCACCCTCGAAGGCGGGCGTCCGGCTCTTCTGTCAGGCCCCCACCGGCATCGGCAAGACCATGAGCGTCCTCTTCCCCGCCCTGCGGGCCATCGGCACCGGCTGCGGCGAGAAGCTGTTCTACCTCACGGCCCGCAATACCACGCAGTCTGCCGCCGAGGATGCCGTGGCGCGGCTGCGGGCGGCTGCTCCGGGGCTGGCGCTCCGGAGCGTGACCCTGACGGCCAAGGAGAAGGTCTGTCTTCACCCGGACGCCGAGGGCCATCCCGCCTGCCTGCCCGAGCTTTGCCCCTACGCCAACGGCTACTACGACCGGGTGAACACCGCCCTGCGAGCCCTTCTGGACGAGGGCAGCGGCTGCTTCGACCGGGCCGCGCTGGCCGATGCTGCGCGGCAGTTCACGGTCTGCCCTTTCGAGCTGGGACTGGACCTGAGCGAGTGGTGTGACGTCATCATCGGGGACTACAACTACCTCTTCGACCCAGTGGTGCACCTGCGGCGGTTCTTTGACAGCGCGGGCGACTGGCTCTTCCTCGTGGATGAGGCCCACAACCTGCCCGAGCGTGCCCGCGCCATGTACTCCGCCCGCTTTTGCAAGAGCAGCCTTACCGAGGCCAAGCGCGCCCTCGGCCGGGGCAGGAGTGCTCTTAAAACGGCCCTCACCAAGGCCGACAAAGCCTTTCTGGAGGGCCGGAAAGCCGTCTGCGCCCTCGCGCCCCGGCGGGGCAGCGCTGCCCCCGGAGAGGACGGCAGCGGCCAGACCTCTCTTCTGGAACAGGCGGAGACGCCCACGCTCGCGCTGCCTGCCGCCGACTATGCGCAGGACGGCACGGTGTTCTGCAAAGAGCTGCCCTCGGCCCTGTTGGCGCCTCTGCGGGCGCTGACGGCCCCTTTGCAGGACTGGCTGGAGGACAATACCGATGCCGCGGCCCACACAGCTCTTCTGGACCTCTATTTCGAGGTTCAGGATGTCCTGCGGGCAGCGGAGCGGTACGATGAGCACTTTGCCACCCAGCTCACCGCCCGGGCCAGCGAGCTGGAACTGCAATTGCTCTGTCTCGACCCCTCCCCCTTCGTGGACACAAGCCTCTCGACGGGGCGGGCCGCAGCTCTGTTCAGCGCTACCCTGACGCCGCCGGGCTACTATCGCACCGTCCTCGGCTGCCCCGAGGCCCGGGCCGTGGCTCTGGAAAGCCCTTTTCCTCCTGAGAATCTCGGACTTTACTGCCTGCCCTCCATCTCCACACGCTACCGCCAGCGGGAGGCCAGCATCCAGCCCATCTCGGACGCCCTCGCGGCGCTGGCCTCCGGCCGGAGGGGCAACTATCTGGCCTTTTTCCCCAGCTATGCCTATCTGCGTCAGGTGTGGGAGGACTTCACCGCCCGCTACCCCGGCATCGACACGCTGGTGCAGGAGAGCGGGCTGGACGACGCCGGGCGGGCGGCCTTTCTCGGGCGGTTCTCGCCCCGCCCGGAAAAGACGCTGCTGGGCTTCGGGGTCATGGGAGGCATCTTCGGTGAGGGGGTGGACCTCACAGGCGACCGACTCATCGGCTGTGCCATCGTGGGCGTGGGCCTGCCGCAGGTCAGCCCCCGGCAGGAGATGCTCCGCCGCTATTACGACGCCCAGAACGGTGCAGGCTTCGACTACGCCTACCGCTGGCCCGGGATGAACAAGGTCCTTCAGGCCGCCGGGCGGGTCATCCGGACACAGGAGGATAAAGGCGTGGTGCTGCTCTTGGACGACCGCTTTGCCCAGAGCGAATATGCCCGCCTCTTCCCGAAGCATTGGCGGCAGCTGGAGTATCTGCGGGATACGGAGGACTTAAAGAAGAAACTGGAAGCTTTTTGGAAGGACTAAACCTCTCCGTCACGCCTACGGCGTGCCACCTCCCCTACCGAGGGGAGGCTTTGGCATACCGTAAAGCTTCGCCTCTTCGCCAGAGGCTCCTCTACTAGGGGAGCTGGCGCGAAGCGCCTGAGAGGTTGGACGAAGGACGGCCTGACCGTGAGCCGCCAAAATAAAAAGAGGCAGACGCCCTTCGTCTGCCTCTTTTTTCCATCATATCATCGTCTTGTTTTTGCCGTTTTCTTCCGCATGATGTCCCACGAGGGCATCTGCCCGCGCAGGGTATCCCATGCGGTCATCTGGGTCTGTGTCTGGGCGCGGAGGCCCTCGAAGGCCTCGTCGAGGTACTGCATCTCAGCCACGGCGTGCATCGCGTGGTCGGAGACGCAGAGACGGCCCAGCGGGGTCTTGCAGATGGCCAGCAGCATGGCGTCCATCTTCCGGCGTCCGGAAGTCCCGGCGCGGTAGCAGTCGGTGTTCTCCTTGTCGTCCACCGGGATGTGCGCGGCCTTGAGCATCTCGCAGCCCTCCCACGCGGCATCGAGGACCAGCTCCCGCTGCTCCTTGGTGGCCTTGGAGAGGTCGCCCTTGCAGGCGTAGCAGAGATAACAGGCCGGCAGGATGAGGGCGATGTGGCACTTGAGCCATGCGTCCATGTCGCTGACAAAGTTCAGCTTGTACTTTGCGCCCTCGAAGGCAGTCTTGAGGCGGTAGCGGAAGACGCCCGAAAGGGGTGCTGTGGCCCCGCCGACGGTCATATCCACGCCGACATGAGCGCTGACCACCTTATCCACATCCCGGTGTCCGCCGCTGCCCTGAAAACCGAACGCGACCTTGTCCGCCGGGCGCTGCATGGCCTGCATGACCTCCACCGCATGGGGGTCATTGCCCACAAAGACGAAGTACTCGCTCTTATTCTGCTTGAGGATGGGCAGCACATCGGGCAACTGCCCGGCCTGCACCGCCACAAAAACGAGGTCGTAGCAGTCGTCCGGGGCCAGCGTGTCGATGGTCGTCACCCGGTCCACCGTGGTGCGGCACTGCGCCCAGTGGCGGATCACGAGGCCCCTTTGGTCGAGCCTTTCCTTCCACTCACCCCGCGCCAGCATGGTGACGACGTTCTTCTTGTTCTGCAGCAGACGGTGGGCCAGTTCACAGCCCTGCGCCCCTGCACCATAGACCAGTATCCTCATCTCTGCCTGCCTCCTTTCGCAGGCCCCCTCCCGGGGCCGGAAGTCCTCAGTGCTTCAAAAACGAGAAGAAACCCTTTTTCTCGTAGGGCTTTTCCTCCGCGCCAGTCACCGTGTAGCCGGTGGCTGCGATGGCAGCCTTCAGGGCTTCGATGTCCAGCGGCTGGGCCGAGACGATGACCGTCTCGCCCTTGGTGTGGGAAGAAGTGACCTTCTCCACCTGCGCGGTCTTGCGCACCACATCGTTGATGTGGCTCTCGCACATCCCGCACATCATCCCGTTCACTTTCAGCGTCGTCTGCACCATTGGTCCGTACCTCCTGCTCCTAGATCGCGCCCACCGGGCGTTTTTCATTTTCATCATACCACACTGGTATGCTAATTGCAAGTGCCTGCGGACAGACCGCCGCTCACAGTACACGGGTGTGGTATATTTCTCCCGTATCTACGTCTTTCCAATAAAATACGCCGTCCTCCAGCGTCATGTAGCTGTGGGGACTGTTTTCCTTCGGGATGCTCAGGGAGCCGGGATTGAGGTAGACGTTTCCCTGCCCGAACTCCGTCCACGCCGGGACATGAGTGTGGCCGTGGAGCAGGATGTCCCCCTCGGCCAGCGGCGGCAGGTTCTTTAAGTTATAGATATGCCCGTGGGTGGCGTAGATGAGCCTTTCGCCCGCCGGGAGGATACAGTAATCCGCCAGCACCGGAAAGTCCAGCACCATCTGATCCACCTCGGCATCGCAGTTGCCTCGGATACAGCAGAGCCTGTTCTTCAGGCTGTTCAACATCGGGATAACCTCCTTGGGCGCATAGTCCCGGGGCAGGTCGTTCCGGGGGCCGTGATAGAGCAGATCCCCCAGCAGGAGCAGCCGCCCGGCCCCCTCCCGCTCGAAAGCCTCCACCATCCTTTTACCATAGTACGCCGACCCGTGCAGGTCGGATGCGATCATCCATTTCATTCCGTTCCCTCCGTTCTCATTTGGCTCCATTGTACCACGAAATGGGCGCTTGAGAAGCCTTTTGTGAAAAGTCATACTTTTGACTTGACAATCTCTCCGTTTCGTGGTATCCTATCGCAGGCTGGTCGGAAGGCCGCTTTTCCGGTTTTCCTTCCGGCCCGCGTCCCGGTGCTGTCCGGCGGCGTCCCGTAGCGTCGCTGTCGTCGATGCACCGTATTTCTTTGCACCCTCTTCATAAAACCCGTGTGGATTTTTACAGCATAGATCTTGCTACTTTTCGCCACACAATGGCCCGCTTCAAAGCCGCCGTTGTGTGGCTTTTCTTGTGCGGAATTTTCAGGAAAGGAAGCTTTTGCCCCCTATGAACGATACCTTTATGAAGACAAAGCCCGTCTTCCCGCTCCTCGTGTCCATGGCCCTGCCCAACGTCATCTCCATGCTGGTGAACTCGCTGTACAACATCGTGGACAGCCTCTTCGTGGCCCAGATCAATGAGCAGGCCATGACGGCCCTCTCCCTCGTGTTCCCCATCCAGAACTTCGTGAACGCTGTCGCCATCGGCTTTGGCGTGGGCATCAACGCCCTTGTCGCTCTCTACCGGGGCGCAGGCGACCATGACAAGGCCGATGCAGCCGCCACCCACGGCATGGCCCTCTCGGTACTCCACGGCCTCCTGTGCACCCTGCTGGCCACGGCCATCATGCCCGGCTTCCTCGCCCGGTTCACCGCCGACAGCACCATCGTCTCGATGGGCGTCACCTATTCCTCCATCGTCTTTTTCTTTGCCATCGTGAACATGGCCAGCCTCGCCTTCGAGAAGATCTTTCAGGCTGTGGGCCGGATGAAGCTCACCATGCTCGCCCTCATCTCGGGCTGCGTGTGCAATATCCTGCTGGACCCCATCCTCATCTTCGGCCTCGGCCCGGTGCCCGCACTGGGCATCGCCGGTGCGGCGCTGGCCACCGGCATCGGTCAGACCGTCACCCTCGTCCTCTACCTCGTGGTCTACTGCACCACTGCATCGCCCGTCCGCCTGCGCCGGAATGCCCTGCGGCCCGACGCCTCGCTGGAAGGACGCCTCTATGCCATCGGCGTGCCTGCTATCCTGAATCTGGCCCTGCCCTCCCTGCTGGTCACCTTCCTGAACGACCTGCTGGCCGCCTTCTCCGAGAGCTATGTGGTGGTGCTGGGCATCTACTACAAGCTCCAGACCTTCCTTTACCTGCCCGTCAGCGGCATCGTGCAGGGGATGCGCCCCCTCATCAGCTACAACTACGGCGCGAAGGAGCACGCCCGAGTAGCGAAGCTCTACCAGCTCACCCTCGGCATGAGCACCGTCATCATGGCGGCGGGCACGGTCATCTGCATGGCTGCCTCCGCGCCCCTCATCGGCCTTTTCTCCTCGAACCCCGAGACCATCGCCATCGGCCAGACGGCCCTGCGCATCATCTGCCTCGGCTTCGTGGTGTCCTCGGTGTCCACCACCTCCTCCGGCGCGCTGGAAGGTCTGGGCAAAGGCATGGCCTCGCTGGTCATCTCCCTCTGCCGCTATATCCTCTTCATCATGCCGCTGGCGTGGCTGCTCTGCCGCCAGCTCGGTCCCACCGGCGTCTGGCACGCTTTCTGGGCCACCGAGGTGCTGTCGGCCATCATCGCGTTCGCGGTGTATCGGAGGAGCGTCTCCAAGAAGTGACCTGCCCTATAGCATCCTTGCCCTCTCAGTCGCTGACGCGCCAAGGCCGGGTTGCGGCTCCCAGCGTCTGCTTCACTGTCGCTTGCATCCTGCTGGCCGCTGCCCCAACAGCTCCTCCCTGTTTCCGCCGCTGGCGGCGGTCGTCGCCGTTGCCCCCAGAGGGGGAGCCACTGGCGAGCCGGTCAGGCCCACGCGGGACGAGCAAAGTCTGATTTTGTCGTAAACAGTAGTGCCCTGCTACAGAGATTCACGACAGCTTGACAAGGTGTTCTTGTCTAGAAGCTGCTGCCCTCTGTAGCAGGGCACTATATTTTATGCCATATTGAACTTCCAGCGGTCAGCGCAGAGTTGCCCGGTACGCCAGCGCCTCTCCCTATGGGAGAGGTGTCACCGAAGGTGACGGAGAGGGCTACTCCTCCGGCACCAGCGCACAGACCAGCCGCACCATCCACGGCAGGAGGGGCAGCCAGAGCAGAGCGCAGCAGATGTTGAAGAGGGTGTGGGCGTTGGCGATCTGCCGGGAAATGATCTCCAGCTCCGGGCCTTTGGGGGAGACCAGCTCCACCAGCCGGACGAACCCGGGCAGCAGCGCCGCCGCCAGCAGGCTCCCGGTGAGATTGAAGCAGCTGTGAGCCAGCGCAGCCCGGGCGGCGTCCCTGCCCTGCCCAATGCAGGCCAGCAGAGCTGTGACCGTGGTACCGATGTTGTCCCCCAGCAGGACGGGCACCGCCCCGGCGAGGCCCAGCACGCTGTGGATGCCGTCCGGCCCGGCCTGCCGGGCCACATTCTGCAGGAGGGCAATGGTGGCCGAGCTGCTTTGTACCACCATCGTCATGCCCAGCCCCAGCAAGATGCCCAGCAGCGGCGACGCCTTCACCCGGGTCATCCACCCAAGAAGAACTTCCTGCCCCGCGAGGGGCTGCAAGGCCCGGCCCAGAATGCCGATGCCCTCGAAGAGTAGTCCAAAGGAGAATACCGCCTCTCCCACGGCCTGCCAGCGGGCCTTATGAGCCGCGAAGTCGATGACGAAGCCCGCAAACAGCACCGGATACACCAGCTGCTGGGCGTCGAAGGCGATGAGCTGGGCCGTCATGGTCGTGCCGACGTTGATGCCGTAGATGACGGCCACAGCCCGGGGCAGCTCCAGCAGTCCGGCGCTGACGAAGCCAATGACCATGACCGTCGCCGCCGAACTGCTCTGGAGCACTGCCGTCACGGCCAGCCCGGTAAGCACCCCCAGCAGCGGTGTGGCCGTCAGCCGGGCCAGCAGCCGCTTCATGGCGTCGCCTGCCGCCCGCTGTAAGGCACGGCTCATCCGGTCCATCCCGTAGAGGAACATCGCCAGCCCGCCGAACAGCGCGAAAAGCATCTCCATCCCCTGCACCATCCGCACACCCCCCTTGTCCCTCAGTGTATGAGGGATGTCCCGCGGGGATGCGAAAAGACCTTCTCGCCCACGCGCAGCACAGCTGCTATTTCATCAGTCCCATCGTCCATGCCCGGACCAGCAGGCCCAGCAGAACGACAGCCAGCAGCACCACCGTGAGGGCACGGCTCTGGGTGCGCTGACGCTTTTTGCGGCGGGCCGTGGCCGGGCGGCTGCGGCCTGTCTTCCCGGAGGTGTTCCGGCTGCGGCCGGACGTTCCCCGGGATGCCGTGCGGTCTCCGCTGCTCTGGTGCTTCCGGGCAGGAGCATCGGCCCGCGGCGTCTGAGACTTCGGGCGGCGGGGCGGCTCGTCCCCGGCCTTTTTCTGCGGCTCGATGGTCTCCGAAGCGCCGCAGCGGGCCAGAAAGTCCTCTGCCATCCGGTAATATTTCTCAAGGTCGCCGGTGGTCAGGGCCGTGCCCTCATAGCCCGCCTCCAGCTCCTCCACGGCCTCGTTGAACCGGAGGGCCGCCTGTGCGGCAGCGGTCTTGTCGGAGGCGTGCGCGGCCTCGTTGCGGGCCATCCGCACCGCATTGCAGGCGCGGCGGGCCGCTGCCGGGCGGGGCGTATCCCCCAGCAGGTCCAATGGACGGGCTGCGTCCTTCTCCGGGTCCAGCAGGACACGCATACAGAGGGTGGTGTCCAGCTGCTGCCAGCTGGTGCGGCCGCTCAGCTCGGGCAGACGCTCGTAGTAGTCCGGGCTTTCCTTCTGGCGCTGGGCCAGATGCTTCAGCAGAGCGTCCACGCTGTGGGCACCGGGCTTCTGCTCCCAGTGCCAGCGCAGCAGCTTCCGGCTGATGTCGTCGCAGGCCGCTTTGATCTCGAATGCGGCTTGCAAATATTCTTCTGCCATAACGATTCTCCTAGTTTTCAGCTTCCTACGAAAGCCTCTCCCCTTGGGAGAGGTGTCACCGAAGGTGACGGAGAGGGCAAGCCAGTCAGGGCAGAGCCACCGGCACAGCGATAAGCAGCCCCTCGGTCAGAGCGATACGATTGCTGCGCTTGAGCCTCACGGTGAGCAGCCTTGCCCTCTCAGGCGCTCCGCGCCAGCTCTCCCAAAGGGAGAGCCTTTAACAAAACAGCGGAGGAAGCCTCTGCCTCCTCCGCCGTACAGCGATCTACATTACGAACTGGGAATACACGAAGCCCCACAGGGCGATGCCTGCACACACGATGGCGGTGATGGGCGGCACCCAGCGGATGAGCGTCTCCGCGATGCTGTCGCGGGCGTCCTCCTCTTCGTAGTCGTCCTCCTCATCCAGCGGCTGGGCCTGTACACGGGACGGCGGCGCGATGTGGGCCGAAGGCATCACACGGGTGCCGTACTTCTCCTCGCTCTCGTCCGGCGCAAAGGCCGCCGGGCGCACCGGCTCAGGCTGACGGGGCAGGACGCGGGTCGCCTCCTGCTCCGGGGCGCTGGACATCACTCGGGTGGCCTCCGGTGCCGCAGGCGCAAAGCTGGGCGCAGAGCGCACCTCCGGACGGGGCGGGATGATGCGGGTAGCCTCCTCCTGCGCCGCACCCATGATGCGGGTCGGCTCTTCGGCAGGGGCGGCGGATGCCGTCGGCTGGGCCGCAGGCTGCGGCGCGGGCTGACGCACCGGCTCTTCCGGCTGAAGCAGGGTGTTCAGTGCGTTTTGCAGCAGGATGCGGTCGCTGCCGCACTCGGAGCAGTAGACGGTGTCCTCCTCCTTCGGGTGGAAGGCACCGCAGGCGCAGTACCAGCCATTCTCAAAGACCTGCGGCATGAACTTCATGCCGGTGCGGTTCATTCGGGCCTCGAGGGCCTTCTGCATCTCGGGACTCAGGCGGCGGGGGGCCGGCAGGCGCACCCGCTTGATGCTCTCGAGGTGGACGACCTTCTTGCCGCTGTAGACGTTCTGCAATGTAACGTCCACGCTGGTGATGGCCTTCTGGGTGACAAAGACGGCTTCGTCCATGCCAAAGCTCTCGCCCGGCTTGGCAGCGAGGTCGCGGTACTCGAAGGTATCCTCGCAGAGGATGACGCCATCCACGCCCTTGCACTTGAAATGGATCTCCAGCGCCGTCAGAGTTACACGGGAAATGTTCTTAAAGGTCAGACAGACCGCGTGCTCGCCGCTGACTTCGCCCTTGAGCAGCTCCACGCAGACGAACTGCACCGGGCTGCCCGGGGTATAGTAGTTGGCCCGGGTCCGTGCGACCGGTTCAAAATTTTCCTCCACAGGACTCTCCCCTTTCTCGGTTTACTCGGCTGCTTCGCCCTCATCCGGCGTCCCGGGGGCTGCCTGCGGGGCAGCATCCACCGGCTCGGCAGCTTCGGCAGGCTCAGCAGGTTCTGCGGCCTCAGCCTGCTCCACAGGCTGGACGGTCGGCTCGGCCTCGGCGGGCTTTGCGTCCGGGTCCTCACGCGGGGGCAGGGTCTCGCCTGCCATCACGGCGTTGAACTCCTTCTCGTTCAGCTTCTCGCGCTCCATCAGAGCCTGTGCCAGCGCATGGAGCTGGTCGATGTGCTCGGTGAGGGTGCGGCGGCAGGTCTCGTAGGCCTCGTCGATGATGTCCCGCATCTCGCTGTCGATCTCGGCAGCGGTGGTCTCGCTGTAGCCCTTGCCCTGACCAAAATCGCGGCCAAGGAAGGTCTCCTCCTGCGAGGTACCGTAGACCACAGGGCCGAGGCGCTCGGAGAAGCCGTACTTGGTGATCATCTGGCGGGCGATGTTCGTGGCCTGCTGCAGGTCATTGGATGCACCGGTGGAGATGTCGTCGAGGATGAGCTGCTCGGCCACGCGGCCGCCCAGACTGGACACAATATCCTCGAACATCTCGCCCTTGGTGACGTAGCTGCGGTCCTTTTCGGGCAGATACATGGTGTAGCCGCCTGCCTGACCGCGGGGGATGATGGTGATCTCATGCACACGGGGGTGGTGCTTGCAGTAGAAGCCCGCCACCGCGTGGCCCGCCTCATGGTAGGCAGTGAGCTTTTTCTCCTCGGGGGTGACGACCCGGCTCTTCTTCTCCGGGCCGGCCATGACCTTCATGGATGCCTCCTCGATGTCCTCCATCGTGATGGCCTTGCGGCTGCGGCGTGCAGCCAGCAGAGCGGCCTCATTGACGAGGTTCTCGAGGTCAGCGCCTGCAAAGCCCGCGGTGCGCTGTGCGATGACCCGCAGCGAGACATCCGGGGCGAGGGGCTTGTTCTTGGTGTGGACCTTGAGGATCTCCTCACGGCCTTTGACGTCGGGCAGACCAACGTAGACCTGACGGTCGAAGCGGCCCGGACGGAGCAGGGCCTTGTCCAGAATGTCGGCGCGGTTGGTGGCAGCCATGACGATGACGCCGTCGTTGGCCTCGAAGCCATCCATCTCCACCAGCAGCTGGTTCAGCGTCTGCTCACGTTCATCGTGACCGCCGCCGAGGCCGGCACCGCGCTGACGGCCCACTGCGTCGATCTCATCAATGAAGATGATACAGGGCATCGTCTTTTTTGCCTTGTCGAAGAGGTCGCGCACGCGGGATGCGCCCACGCCGACGTACATCTCGACGAAGTCCGAGCCGGAGATGGAGTAGAAGGGCACGCCGGCCTCACCGGCACAGGCGCGGGCCAGCAGGGTCTTGCCGGTGCCCGGAGGGCCGACGAGCAGCACGCCATGGGGGATGCGTGCGCCCAGAGAGTTGAACTTGTCGGGACTCTTCAGGAACTCCACGACCTCTTTCAGCTCTTCCTTCTCTTCGTCCTCACCGGCCACATCGGCAAAGGTGGCCGTCTTCTTGTTCTCGTGCTCGTCCTTTACCTTGGCCTTGCCGACATTCATGATGCCGCCGCCACCGCCGACGCCGCCCCGCATCATGGAGAAGAGCAGGAAGCCGGTGCAGCCTAGCATCCCCAGATAGAAGATGATCTCCATCCATGGGATGGTCTCCTTGAGGGAGGTGTAGTCGTAGGTCATGGGCGCGTCGGGGTTCGCCGCGTCGTAGGACTCGATATATTTCTCCACGTTCTCGATGAAAACGTAGGCGTAGGGCAGCTTATAGCGGACGGTGACAGTGCCGTCGTCCTCCTGTACCGCGCCGGTGGACTCCGACGAGGTGGAGAACATCCCGCTCAGCAGGCCGCCGGTGGCCTGCGTGGTGCTCTGGGTGGAGGAGACGTCCGGCAGGGGCAGGTCGCCCTCCTTCAGGTTCAGGGTGATGACGCTGGTGTTGCGGTCCAGCGTGAAGGCCGTGACCTGATTGTGCTCAAAATAATGGACGACGGTGGAGTAGCTCATGGTCGAGCCGCTGGTGCTGCCCGAGCCGCTGCCCATCACCGACCAGACCATCAGCACAGCGGCCAGCGCCAGTGCAAGGATGAGCGGATTGATACGAGGTCTTTTAGGTTGCAAAAGGAATCAACTCCAGTTCTGGTTTTATTTCTTACTTTTCGTAGACGCGGGGCTTGAGCACGCCGATGTAAGGCAGGTTGCGGTACTTTTCATCGTAGTCGAGGCCATAGCCCACCACGAACTCGTCCGGCACAGCGAAGCCCTCGTAGTCCGGGGCGATGTCCGCCTTGCGGCGGCTGGGCTTGTCGAGGATGGTGCAGATCTTCACCGAGTTCGGGTTGCGCATCTTGAGCATGGGCACAAGGTTGGACAGGGTGATGCCGGTGTCGAGGATATCCTCTACGATGAGCACATCCTTGCCGGACAGGTCGCCGTCCAGATCTTTGATGATCTTGACGAGGCCGGTGCTGGTGGTGTTGCCGCCGCCGTAGCTGGACACCACCATAAAGTCGATGTTGCACGGGATGGTCACAGCCCGCATCAGGTCGGCCATAAAGACCACCGACCCCTTGAGGATGGAGACGAGGACAAGGTTCTTGCCCTCGTAGTCCCTGCTGATCTGAGCGCCCAGCTCTGCTACCTTTGCTTTCAGTTCCTCTTCCGAGACGAGGACCTTCATAATATCATCATGCATGGTCATGATTCGATTCCTCCCAATTTTCCAGTTTCACTTGCAGCAGCTGCTCTGTGTCCGGCCCGGGGGCAAGCCCATCGGCAAAACCCTCGCCGCAGACCCACAGCACCTGCTTTCCTGCCGCCAGCAACGGCAGCGTGTCCCGTTCCCGGGGCGGGACACCCGCCTCGTTCATCCATTTGCGCAGCTCCCGGTCTGTTCCCCGCCCAGCCGGGCGGAAGCGGTCGCCCGGCTGACGGCAGCGCAGCCGCAGAGCAGGACATATCAAGTTTATTTTAGCATAATCTGCCTGATTTTTTAAGTCTTTTTTATGAACGACCTGTGTTTTTTCTTCAAAACAGGCCGAAACCACCCGAATCTGCAGCGTTCCGCCTCCGGGCAGCGGGTAATCGCCGCCCTCGGGCAGGGATACTGCACGCTCCGGAACATCTGCTTTTTCACCCTGCGGGCGGATGTTGTTGTCGCTTCCCTCCCGCCAGAGCAGCCCTTCCCGTCCACAGAAGCGGACGTTGTCGGTGAGCTGCACCGCGCCGCTGCCCCTCTCCACAAGAGCCGCCAGCAGCCGGATATACTTTTCCTCCGCGTCCCGCACCGGCTCCACGAGGCGGTGGAGGGCCGTGTCGAGGATGAGAGGGTCCGCCTGTCGCAGAGCTGTCAGCCGCCACACCGGCTGTCCGGTGCGCAGGGCGCACCTTGCCCCGCCGGGCAGGCACTTCGGGTCTGTCACCCGGGCCGAGGCCAGCAGGCTTTCCGCCTGTCGGGCGAAGTATTCGTCCGCCCGGGCGGCCTTCTCGCAGAAGCGGGCCAGATTGCGCTCGGCGGCGCGGTTGGCTGCGCAAAGGGCAGGCAGTGCGCCGTGGCGCAGGCGGTTGCGGGCGTAGTCGTCGGCCTCGTTGGTCTCGTCTGTCACCCACGTCTCCCCGCAGGCACGGCAAACGGCCTCGGTGTCGGCCCGGGTCAGGCAGAGCAGGGGCCGCAGGTAGCCCGGCCGGCTGGGCCGGATGCCCGCCGCGCCGTGGAGGCCCGTTCCCCGGGCCAGCCGGAACAGCAGCGTCTCGGCCTGATCACTTCCAGTATGGGCCGTTGCGACGGCGTCTATCCCCTCTGCCAGCAGCCGCCCGAAGCAGGCGTACCGCAGACGGCGCGCCCAGTCCTCCCCGGTCTGCGGCCTGCCCACCTCTGCTTCCAGCTCAGCGGCATGGAAGACCCGCAGCGGCAGACCCAGCCGGGCGCAGGCCTCCCGGACGAAGGCCTCGTCCCGGTCGGCTGTCTCCCCCCGCAGGCCGTGGTTGACATGGCAGACCGTGAGTGTGATGCCGTTTTCCTCGGCCAGCGGGCGCATGAGGCAGAGCAGCGCCATGCTGTCCGCCCCGCCTGAGACGGCCAGCGCGATCTGCCGCCTGCCCTCCAGCAGCCCCTCCCGGGCGCAGAAGCCGCGCACCGTCTGCAAAATTTCTTCGCACGTCATCAGCGCTTGAAGTCCACATCCATGAACCGGGTGTGGGCGCCATCCCAGCCCAGCGGCACCGTGCTGGTCTCGCCATGACGGTTCTTTGCCACGATGCACTCGGCGGTGTCGGCATCCACCTCCGCGCCGTCGGGGTTCTGGCTGGCGTAGTAGGAGTCGCGGTAGAGGAAGAGGACGCAGTCGGCGTCCTGCTCGATGGAGCCAGAGTCACGCAGGTCGGACAGCTGGGGGCGGTGACTGGAGTTGTTGCCCTGCTTTTCCACGGCACGGGACAGCTGACTCAGGGCGATGATGGGGACGTTCATCTCTTTGGCCATGATCTTGAGGTTTCGGGTGATGGAGCTGATCTCCTGCACACGGTTCTCGCTGCGCTGGCCGCTGGTCATCAGCTGCAGGTAGTCGATGACGATGAGGCCCACGTTGGGGCGGGCGGGGTCCTGATTGACCCGGCGGATCTTCGCCTTCATCTCGGTGATGGTGATGCCCGAGGTGTCGTCCATATAGATGGGGGCGTCGTGGAGCTTTTCGGTGGCGAGGGCCAGATACTCCCAGTCCTCAGCCCGGAGCGCGCCGGTGCGGAAGGCCTGACTGTCGATGCCCGCTTCCGCCGATAGGATGCGGTTGGTCAGCTGCTCCTTGGTCATTTCGAGGCTGAAGATGGCCACCGGCACCTTCTGCTGCATGGCGACGCGGGTAGCGATGTTCAGCGCAAAGCTGGTCTTGCCCATACCGGGGCGGGCGGCGAGAATGATGAGGTCGCCGCGGCCGAGGCCGGTGAGGACGGTGTCCAGCAGGCGGAAGCCGGTAGGGATGCCCTTGTACTTGTCGGCGTCGGGGCCGCTGATCTTCTGAAGATTGGTCAGCGTCTCCACCATGCTGGAAGAAAGGGGCGTCAATGCGCTGGAATCCCGGCCTGAGCGTATCTCATAGATGCGCTGCTCGGCGTTTTCCAGCAGGAGGTCGGCGTCCGGCTCGTCCCCGGCGTCCTGTAAGATGTCCTTCGCCACCCCCATGAGCTGGCGCACCAGATACTTTTCCTGCACGATCTGGGCGTAGGCCTTGACGTTGGAGATGCTGGGCACTGTCTCGGCTAGACCGGTCAGGTAGACCTTCGCCTCGTCGGCGCTGGGGAAGACGCCATCTGAAATGACGGCGTCCAGCAGGGTCACGAAGTCGATGGTCTGGTCGCTGGTAAAGAGCCGCAGCATCTCGGAGTAGATCTGCGCATTCTGGCGGGTATAGAACATCTCGGGCCGGATGATCTCCACCAGGTCGGTCAGGGTCTCCGGCTTGAGCAGCACTGCACCCAGCACGCTCTGCTCTGCCTGCATATTATAGGGCAGGTTGATGCCCACGCTCTCGAGGTTGAGTTCGTTGTAATGTCGTTCGTTCGGCATGGCTGTTATCCTTCTGAATCGTTATCGTGTCCGTAAAGCCAAAAAGCGCCCCCTGCCGAGAGGGGGCGCAGAGAACGGCTGGATCAGGCCTGCTCCACTTCGACCTGAACTTTAAAGGAAGCGGTGACACCGACATAAAGGCGGACCTTGCCGTTGAAGACGCCCGCGTCCTTGATATCCTTGGTCTCCAGCTCGATCTTCTTCTTGTCGATGGGCGAACCGGCCAGCTGGGCCAGAGCCTCAGCCACTTCCTTGCCGGTAACTTTGCCGTGCAGACGGCCGGATGCGCCGCCCTTGGCCTTGATGACCACAGTCTTACCCTCGAGCTTTGCGGCCACAGCCTGTGCAGCGGCCACATTCTCTGCCTCGTGGAAGTCTGCGGCAGCCTCCTTGCCCCGGGCGATATTCACCGCGCTGGCGTCGGCCACAGCGGCCAGCTTGCGCGGGAACAGAAAGTTGCGGGCGTAGCCGTCGGAGACCTCGTGGATCTCGTCCTTCTTGCCGATGCCCTTGACGTCCTGCTTCAGAATCACTTTCATGATAGTATCCCTCACTTCCCGCCGGAATATGCCCGGCGAAGATTTCTATGGTTAGTATACAGCAATCGGGCTGTTCCGTCAACGCCTGCTAAAGGCTCTCCCTTTGGGAGAGCTGGCGAGCGAAGCGAGACTGAGAGGGCAAGCCCGTTGCGACAGTGCCGGTGCGCGGAGATAGGCAAACTCTTTGTCAGAGCGATACTATCGCCGTGCCTGCACTTCTCCGCCAGCATCCTTGCCCTCTCCGTCACCTACGGTGACACCTCTCCCAAAGGGAGAGGCTTTTTACGTTATGCCAGCTCTTTGCCCACGACATCCAAGGCCACCTCGATGACCTTATCCATATCGTAGTACTTATACTCGCCCAGACGTCCGCCGAAGAGGACGCCCGGCTCGGCATCGGCCAGTTTCTTATACTCAGCGTACAAAGCACCATTTTTATCATCGTTCACCGGGTAATACGGCTCGTCGCCGGGCTTCCACTCGGCGCTGTACTCCCGGCTGATGACGGTCTTGGGCTGGGTGCCGAACTCAAAGTGCTTGTGCTCGATGATGCGGGTGTAGGGGGTCTCGGCGTCGGTGTAGTTCACGACGGCGTTGCCCTGATAGTTGTCGGTGTCCAGCGTCTCGGTCTCGAAGCGGACGCTGCGGTACTGCAGCGCACCCAGCCGGTAGCCGAAGTAGGCATCCACCGGGCCGGTGTAGACCACCTTGTCGGCCAGCTTGTCCAGCTCTGTCTTCCCGGCCAGATAATCCACGCCCAGACGCACCTCCACACCGTCCAGCATCTTCTCCACCATGGCGGTGTAGCCGCCGTTGGGGATGCCCTGATACAGGGCGTTGAAATAGTTGTCGTCGTAGGTGAAGCGGACGGGCAGACGCTTGATGATAAAGGCGGGCAGCTCGGTGCAGGGGCGGCCCCACTGCTTGCCGGTGTAGCCCTTGATGAGCTTTTCGTAGATGTCGGTACCCACGAGGCTGATGGCCTGCTCTTCGAGGTTCTTCGGCTCGGTGATGCCGGCCTCGGCGCGCTGGGCCTCGATCTTCGCCTTCGCCTCGGCGGGGGTCACGACGCCCCACATCTTGTTGAAGGTGTTCATATTGAAGGGCAGGTTGTAGATCTCGCCGTGGTAGTTGGCCACTGGGCTGTTGGTGTAGCGGTTGAACTCTGCGAACTGGTTCACATACTGCCACACGGCCTTATTGTTGGTGTGGAAGATGTGGGCACCATAGCGGTGGACATTGATGCCCTCCACCGGCTCGGTGTAGATGTTGCCCGCGATGTGGCCGCGCTTGTCGAGGACGAGGCAGCGCTTGCCCGCCTTCTTGGCCTCGTGGGCGAACACTGCGCCGTACAGGCCGGCGCCGACGATGAGATAATCGTACTGTTTCATCACTGTTTGTCCTTTTTCTTCTGTTCCGGCTCCGACTCGGGGCCGCTCTTCTTCTGCGCCTCCCGGTACTGGTCGATGGCCGTCTGGATGCGGCTGCGGGCCGCCTCCGGGGTGATATGCTTGAGCTGGGCCGCAGCCATGGTCTGATGTCCGCCGCCGCCCAGAGCCTCCATGATGACCTGCACGTTCACCGCGCCGAGGCTCCGGGCCGAGATGTTGACGCCGCCGCCCACCTGCACGGCCACGAAGCTGGCCTCCACGTTCTGGATGGTCAGCAGGTCGTTGGCGGCCTGCGCGATGGCCACGCGGGCCTCGGGGGCCACCTCACCGCTGACGGTGATAGCGCAGCCCCGGTACATCTGGGCTTCCGATACCAGCATGGCCTTGGTGGTGTACTCCACCATGCTCACGTCAAAGAGCTGGCGCACCCGCTCGGTCTCCGCGCCGTAGCGGCGGAGGGCCGCCGCAGCCTCAAAGGTGCGCACGCCGGTGTGGAGGGTGAAGTCCCGGGTGTCCAGCATGATGCCGGAAAGCAGACCCTCGGCCTCAATGCGGTTGGGCTTGTCGTCCCGGTCGCCCACATACTGCAGGAACTCGGTGACAAGCTCACTGGCCGAGGAGGCATACGGCTCGTGACAGACGAGGTCGGCGTTCTCGATGAAGCCGACGCCCTTGCGGTGGTGGTCGATGACGGCCACCTTGCCGCATTTTTCCAGAATTTCGCGGCTCTCCACCAGCCCCAGCTGGTATGTATCCACGATGATGCAGAGCGTTCTCTGTGAGATGATGGGCAGCGCGCCCTTGGGGTCGATGAAATCGTCCTCCTGCCCTGCCGCGACGAGGGCGTTGATGAGGCTCCCGGCGAGGGTGGCATCCCGGCGCACGGCGATAACAGCCGGCACATCGCAGATCTTGCAGATGCGCAACACGCCCTCCGCCGCGCCGATGGCGTCAAGGTCGCTCATCCGGTGGCCCATGATGACCACATGGTCGGCTTCCTTGATGAGCTTGACCAGCTGGTCGGCCACGATGCGGCTGCGCACCTTGCTGCGCTTCTCCACGCCGTGGCTGACGCCGCCGTAGAAAGTAAAGCCGTCCGGAGTCATCTCCGCAGCCTGATCACCGCCGCGCCCCTGCGCCATGTCCAGCGCCTGCACGGCCATATCCTGCGCCTCCCGCAGGGTCTTGGCCCCGCGTCCGATGCCGATGGAGATGGAAAGGTTCACGCTGGGGTCAAGGGCGCGGATCTTGTCCAGCACGTCATAGCCCCGCTTGGCAAACTGTTCCAGCTGGCGCTCCTCCACCACGGCGATATAGCGGCCGCTGGCCACCCGGCGCAGAAAGCCGGTGCCCCGGCCGATCATATCCTCCAGCACCCGGTTGATGCCCTCCAGCAGGCGGGCGCGCTCGCTGTCCAGCATATCGCTGAACACATCGTCGTAGCCGTCCACGAGAAAGACCAGATAGCCCGGGCGGCTGGCCTTGTACTCGGCCTCCACCTTACGCAGGGCTGTCTCCTCGTTCAGTACGAGGAGGGTCATGCTCTCCGCCTCGCCGGGGACCGTGGAGCTGTGGACGCTCCACGCCCCGTCGGCCAGATTCAGCAGCTGGCCGCCCGCCGTCCGGGATTCCTGTAGGTCGAGGCCGGGCAGCACCTTCTGCACCCGAGGGGTCAGAAGGGACTCTCCCTTCATCAGGCGGGTGCGGAACTCGGCGTTGTACCACAGCACCGTCTCCCCCGACAGGAGGGCGGCGGGCTGGCTCAGCGGCTCGAGGCTGAACTGGGTCTTTGATTTTTCAAAGCTGCCGCCGCACACCCAGCGGGCCACCCAGCTGCGCAGCCGGCAGCGGAATAGGACGAACAGGACGCCCCACAGCACCACCAGCACAGCCAGCAGCGGCCAGATGGCCGGGCGCTGTACCAGCAGTACCAGCACCAGAAGAGCGCAGAGCACTGCCAGCGCAGCGGTCAGCATTTCAAGAGTCCACCTTGGTTTTTGTTTCATGAAGTATTATGCCTCCTGCGGGCAGCATCAGACCTCCATCAGGATGGGGAGGATCATGGGGCTGCGCTTGGTGCGGCGGTAGATATAGCTGCTCAGGGCCTCGCGCACGCGGGTCTTGACGCTGTTCCAGTCGCGGACGTGCTCCTCCACGCAGCGGTCGAGGGCCGTCTCCACGATGCTCTGGGCGCCATCCATCAGACTCTCGTTCTCCCGCACATAGACGAAGCCACGGCTCACAAGGTCGGGGCCGGCCAGCACCTTGCCGGTCTTGCTGTCCACGGTGGCCACGATGATGACGAGGCCATCCTCGGACAGATGCTTGCGGTCCCGCAGGACGACATTGCCCACATCGCCCACGCCGAGGCCGTCCACCATGACAGCGCCCGCCGTCACCGGCTCGCCCAGCTTCATCTCGTCCTGACTGAGGATGATGTTGGAGCCGTTCTCGGCAATGAGGATGTTGCTGGTGGGGATGCCGAGGCTGGCCGCCGTGATGGCGTGCTTCTTCAGCTGCTTGTATTCACCGTGGACGGGCAGGAAATACTTGGGCTTGGTCAGGGTGAGCATCAGCTTCTGCTCCTCCTGACAGGCGTGGCCGGAGACGTGGACATCGTACATCCCCTCGTAGATGACCTCAGCGCCCAGCAGGAGCAGGCCGTTGACGATCTTGGTCACGCTCTTCTCGTTGCCGGGGATGGGCTTGGCCGAGATGATGATGAAGTCGCCGGGGCCGACCCGCACCTGACGGTGGCTGCAGGAAGCCATGCGGCTCAGCGCGCTCAGAGGCTCACCCTGACTGCCGGTGGTCACCAGCACCACCTGCTCAGGCGGGTACTGGTTGATCTCGTCGATGCTGATGAGGGTACCCTCCGGGATGTGCATATAGCCCAGCTCCTGCGCCATGGCCGTGTTGTTGACCATGCTGCGGCCGCTGAAGGCCACCTTGCGGCCATCCTCCACGGCGAGGTCGATGATCTGCTGGACGCGGTAGATGTTCGACGCAAAGGAGGCGATGATGATGCGCTTGTTCTGCGCCCGGGCAAAGAGATTGCGGACGCTGGCGGCCACCTTCTGCTCGGTGGCGGTAAAGCCGGGCTTCTCGGCGTTGGTAGAGTCGCTCAGCAGGGCCAGAACGCCCTTCTGGCCGTAATCGGACAGGGTGGCAAGGTCGGTGGGGCCGCAGGCCAGCGGGGTATAATCGATCTTGAAGTCGCCGGTCTGGATGATGGTGCCCGCCGGGCTGTCGATGGCGAAGGCCACGGCGTCCGGGATGGAGTGGTTCACATGGATCGGCTCCACCGTAAAGCAGCCCAGCTTGATCTTCTGTCTGGGGGTGATCTCCACGAACTTGGTCTTGCCCGCAAGGCCGAATTCCTCCAGCTTGTTGCGGATGAGGCCGCAGGTCAGGCGGGTGCCGTAGATGGGCAGGTCGAACTTCTGCAGCAGGTAGGGGATGCTGCCGATGTGATCCTCGTGGCCATGGGTGATGAGCAGACCCTTGATCTTATCCTTGTTCTGCACCACAAAGGTCATGTCGGGGATGACCATATCGACGCCAAACATATCGCTGTCGGGGAAAACAAGGCCGCAGTCCACGATGATCATGTCACCGCAGCACTCGTAGACCGTCATATTCTTGCCCACCTCGCCGAGGCCGCCCAGCGGATAGATATGGATGGGCGTTGCAGCCTCCTTGGGCTGCTGGGGGCGGCGGGGCCGACGGGTATAGTGGGGCCGGCGGGAAGTGCGGGGCCGCTTTTCGCCGGCCGCATTGGCCTGAGCCGGGGCGGGTGCGTGATTCTGTTCTTTTGTCTGTGCCATCGAAAACCTCCAAAAATTCAATCAGCAAAGCACAGGCCCATCTGCAAAAGATCGCCTGTCCTGCATTAGGGGAAGCATAAAAACGCATCTGCTTCCGTCGGATGCATCGTATAGAAATTATTTTATCAGTGTGGTTTTCTGCCGCACTGTCTGTTCCGCGGGAAGCCTCTTGCCCATCCAGTCCATCTGTTCGATGCGACCGCGGCGCTTCGGCAGGAACGCTGTGAGCGCACCCTCGGCACGCCCCTATACGCATTTCGTTGCAACAAGTATAGTATTTCTCGCCTCTTTTGTCAATCCAAGCTTGGGCCGGACGGCGGCAAATTATGCCCTGCCCTCTTGACAGACGGGCCAAAATGGCTCTAAATAGAGGTATGAATTTTATTTCAGGAGAAACGCATGAAACAGGTTGAAGTTTACACCGACGGCGCGTGCAGCGGCAATCCCGGCCCCGGCGGCTGGGGCGCAGTGCTGCGCTACCGCTTTAACGGCAAGGTCTACGAAAAGGAGCTGAGCGGCGGCGACGCCTCCACCACCAACAACCGGATGGAGCTGACGGCCTTCATCGAGGCCCTGCGCCAGCTCAAGGAGCCTTGCGAAGTCCACCTGTGCTCCGACAGCCAGTACGTCATCAACGGACTGGAAAAGGGCTGGGCCAAGGGCTGGAAGCGCCGGGGCTGGAAGAAATCCGACGGCTCCCCCGCCCTGAACCCCGACCTCTGGGAACAGGCGCTGGAGCAGGAGGCACGCCACAAGCTCACCTACGTCTGGGTCAAGGGCCACGCAGGCCACCCGGAGAACGAACGCTGCGACCAGCTTGCGGTCGCCCAGAGCCAGGCACATGGCGGGAGACAGGGACGATGAACGATACTTTTCTGCCCGGGAACGGGTTCGACACCTACGAAGAACAGGACCGGGTCCTGATGGGCCTGAGCGGCAGCGTGCGCAGCGGCGTGGCGGTCCGCATCCTGCAGCAGCAGGGCTTTGCCGTGGCGGCAGCCGTCGTCCGGCTGGCCGACACCCCCGAAGAGCACGCCGCCGCAGACGCGGCCAAGGCGCTGGCCAAGAAGCTGGACGTGGAGTGCATCGCCCTCAACGCCGAGGCTCTGGCCGGGCAGGACGCCGAAGCCGCCCGCTTCGCCGCCCTGCTCACCGCCGCCGACAAGCTGGGCATCCAGTATGTCGCCTCCGGCCACTATGCCCGGATGGAGACAGACGCGCAGGGCGTGAGCCACCTCTTCCCGCCCGAGAGCGGTGCTCCGGACGAGAGCGACCGCCTCGCAACCCTTTCTCCCGAGGTGCTGGCCCGCCTCATCCTCCCGCTGGGCGATTTTGCACCGGAGGACGTGGCAGAGATGGCAGAGGATTTTAAGTTGTAAGATTCCTTCTGTTATCGCACAAAACCTTCCCTCTTCGCCAGAGGCTCCCCTACAAGGGGAGCTGGCGAACGAAGTGAGCCTGAGAGGTTGTATGAAGAAAAGCCTAACTGTAAACCGCAGCTGGACTCAACCTCTCCGTCACGCCTGCGGCGTGACACC
>NZ_JAJEQL010000024.1:0-34321 GCF_020687345.1 Faecalibacterium butyricigenerans | reverse complement strand
CGAAAATAGGTTCCGTTACAAGTTTTTCGATATTGTTCAATTTTCAAGGTCCTGTAGCGCCTCAGCCAAGCGGCTGAAGACTTGATTATTTTACCACAGAAGTGGTTTTTTGTCAAGCTTTATTTTTTCGAAGTTTTTCGTTTCTTACCGAACTTGGAGCATCTCGAAAGTCTCTCGCATTCCTGCCGGACTTTCTCGCGTCTATTGGTTCTTTTCGCTTCACTTCTAGCTGAGGCTCGGAAGTCATTCTTTTGTCTCAGCGCTTGGCGCTCAAGTATAATACCACATCACCGCCCGGATGTCAACACTTTTTTACTTCTTTTTTCAAGTTTTTTCGCACTGACTGAAATCGGCTTCATCCTCTTGTATTTTTCAGGCAGAGACTTTTTGTCTGTTATAATGTATTATATAAAGGGCAAAGTATAGACGACGACCTTTATTACGCCAAGGAAAGCCCCCGCTTCCCTTGCACAAATTGTCAAGAGGTTCCGTCTCAAATTTTGTTCCGGAAATTCTCCGTTATTTTTGGCGAAAGCTACAAAACACAAAATGTAGTGGTTCTTCCATTGACATATCACTAAATAGTGATATGATAGTATCAATGAATCACGAGACTTGCGGGTGCCTCTTGCACAAGGAGACACCCGTTCACACTGTATATGCGACACAGGAGGAGCGCTATGAAGATCATCAAACGCAACGGTGCTGAAGTACCCTTCGATATTACCAAGATCATCACCGCTGTCACCAAAGCCAGCGATTCGGTGGGCGGCAAGGCCCGTCTCTCCCGGGAGCAGATCACTGACATCGCCGCAGCCGTGACCGATCAGTGTCAGGCACTCAACCGCGCCATCAGCGTGGAAGAGATACAGGATATGGTGGAGAACCAGCTCATGGACATCAAGGCCCATGACATCGCCCGCCACTATATCACCTACCGCTATATCCAGAGCCTCAAGCGCCAGACCAACACCACCGACGAGCGCATCCTGAGCCTTATCGAGTGCCAGAACGAGGAAGTCAAGCAGGAGAACGCCAACAAGAACCCCACCGTCAACAGCGTCCAGCGCGACTACATGGCCGGTGAGATCTCCAAGGATCTGACTGCCCGCCTGCTGCTGGACCCCGAGATTGTCAAGGCTCATCAGGAGGGTCTCATCCACTTCCACGACTCCGACTACTTTGCCCAGCATATGCACAACTGCGACCTCATCAATCTGGACGATATGCTCCAGAACGGCACGGTCATCTCGGGCACCTATATTGAGAAGCCCCACAGTTTCTCCACCGCCTGCAACATCGCCACCCAGATCATCGCGCAGGTGGCCTCCAACCAGTACGGCGGCCAGAGCATCAGCCTGACCCACCTTGCCCCCTTCGTGGACGTCTCCCGCAAGAAGATCGCCGCTGAGGTCGAGGCTGAGATGGAGGGTCTGGATGTTTCTGCCGAGCGCAAGCGCGAGATCGTGGAGCGCCGCCTGCGCAATGAGATCAACCGCGGCGTCCAGACCATCCAGTATCAGGTCGTCACCCTTATGACCACCAACGGTCAGGCTCCCTTCATCACCGTCTTCATGTATCTGGGTGAGGCCCGCAACGCGCAGGAGAAGGCCGACCTTGCCATCATCATCGAAGAGACCATCCGCCAGCGCTATCAGGGCGTGAAGAATGAGGCCGGTGTCTGGATCACCCCCGCCTTCCCCAAGCTCATCTATGTGCTGGAGGAGGACAACATCCACCCCGGCGACCCCTACTACTATCTGACTGAGCTGGCTGCCAAGTGCACCGCCAAGCGGATGGTACCCGACTATATCTCCGAGAAGAAGATGCTCGAGCTGAAGGTAGACAAGAACGGCGAGGGCCACTGCTACACCTGCATGGGCTGCCGCAGCTTCCTCACCCCTTATGTGGACCCCGAGACCGGCAAGCCCAAGTATTACGGCCGCTTCAATCAGGGCGTCGTGACCATCAATCTGGTGGATGTGGCCCTCAGCTCCGGCGGCAACTTCGACAAGTTCTGGAAGATCTTCGACGAGCGTCTGGCGCTCTGCCACCGCGCTCTGCAGGCCCGCCACAAGCGCCTGCTGGGCACCCCCAGCGATGCCGCCCCCATTCTGTGGCAGTATGGCGCACTGGCCCGCCTCAAGAAAGGCGAGAAGATCGACAAACTCCTCTTTGGCGGCTACTCCACCATCAGTCTCGGCTACGCCGGCCTGTATGAGTGCGTGAAGTATATGACCGGCAAGAGCCACACCGACGCCGGCGCAAAGCCCTTCGCCCTCAGTGTGATGCAGCATATGAACGACAAGTGCAACGAGTGGAAGAAGGCCGAAAACATGGACTATTCCCTCTACGGCACTCCGCTGGAATCCACCACCTACAAATTCGCCAAGTGCCTGCAGAAGCGGTTTGGCATCGTGCCCGGCATCACCGACAAGAACTATATCACCAACAGCTATCACGTCCATGTTTCGGAGACGATCGATGCGTTCACCAAGCTGAAGTTCGAGAGCGAGTTCCAGAAGCTGTCCCCGGGCGGTGCCATCAGTTATGTGGAAGTCCCCAATATGCAGGATAATCTTGAGGCCGTGATGAGCGTGCTGCAGTTCATCTACGACAACATCATGTACGCCGAGTTGAATACCAAGTCGGATTACTGCCAGTGCTGCGGCTACGACGGCGAGATCAAGATCGTCGAAGACGACGGCAAGCTGGTGTGGGAGTGCCCCAAGTGCGGCAACCGTGACCAGAACAAGCTGAATGTCGCCCGCCGTACCTGCGGCTATATCGGCACCCAGTTCTGGAATCAGGGCCGGACGCAGGAGATCAAGGATCGGGTGTTACACTTGTAATGAACTACGCAACCATTAAATATTATGACATCGCCAACGGGCCGGGGGTTCGCACCAGCGTCTTCGTCTCCGGGTGCCGCCACCACTGCCCCGGCTGCTTCAACGAGGTGGCATGGGACTTCGGTTACGGTTCCCCCTTCGACAAGCCCGTCCGCAACGAGGTATTCGCCTCCTGCAAGCCGGATTATATCGCGGGCCTCTCCCTGCTGGGCGGCGAACCGATGGAGCCGGAGAACCAGCGGGAGCTGGTGACTTTCGTCCAGAATTTCAAGGCCCTCTACCCGAAGAAGACCGTCTGGTGCTACTCCGGCTACACATGGGAACAGCTGACCGGCAAGGTTCCCTGTCCCGCACGGTGTGAAGTCACCGACGAGCTGCTGCGTCTGCTGGACGTGCTGGTGGATGGCCGCTTCGTGGAGGCTGAACACGACATCTCCCTCCGTTTCCGGGGCAGCCGGAACCAGCGTCTGCTGGATGTGCCCAAGTCCCTCGCCGCCGGGCAGCCGGTGTGGTGGCAGGACGAAAAGGTCTTCTCCACCCATACGATGGAATGACAAAAAGAGCGCAGACCTTTCCACGAGCCGAGTGGCTCATCGTGGAAGATCCGCGCTCTTTTTCTATCTTTTTGTCGAGGCTTATGATATACTAAAGATGCTGGCCTTCTCCGTCCAGTTGGAAGGAGGTGAGTTCCTATGGATATTACCACATTCATCCTGTCCGTCGCAGCAGGCGTTGTCGCAAACTTCGTCTACAAGTGGCTTGGCGGCTGGTTCAAGGACAGCAAGCACTAAAAGAATGACCCCCCTTTTGAGAGATTGCAGCTCTCTGAGGGGGGTTGTTCTTTCTTCGTGAGTCCTATGTGTGAATTACCACATTCACTATCTTCAGTATATGCAAAATCCCGGAAAAGTCAAGCAGAACGCAGAAAATTTACAGTTCCGGCCCTGCTCACCGCGAGTTGACCATCTCCTCGATGACCCGTAGGAAGGCCATGCCATACCGCGCGGCCTTCTTCTCGCCGACGCCGGTGATGTTCAGGAATTCGTCCATGCTCAGAGGCCTGCTCTGAACCATCTCCCGGAGGGTGGCGTCGCTGAACACCATATAAGCCGGGACGTTCTGCTTTGCAGCGAGACGCTTGCGCAGAGCGTAGAGCGCCGCCAGAAGCTTTTCGTCGGCCTCACTGAGGTCGGTGTTGGCGGCAGCGCGGCGGGCAGACAGCCGCCGGGAGTTGGCCGCAGCACGCTGCTTCGCGGCAGCGGCCCGCTCTTCCACCTCCTGCGCATTCTGCTCGGCAAAGAGACAGCAGGAGCAGTTGCCGCACTTCTCGGGTGCAGCCTCCCCGAAGTAGTTCAGCATGAACCGCCGCAGGCACTTTTGGGTGGTGGAGTAGAAGGTCATATACTTGAGCCGTTCCTCCGCCTTGCGGGCAGCCTCAGCCTTGACGTCGGCAGGCAGGCCGTTGTCGGCCTCCATCTCCTTGTCGATGAAAAAGCGGATGGTCCGCACGTCCGTACCGGAGTAGAGCAGGATGCAGCGGGACGGCAGACCATCGCGGCCTGCACGGCCCGCCTCCTGATAGTAGCTCTCAAGGTCCTTGGGCATATTGTAGTGGATAACGAACCGGACGTTGGGCTTGTCGATGCCCATGCCGAAGGCATTCGTCGCCACCATGATCTGGACCCGGTCGTAGAGGAAGTCGTCCTGATTCTTCCGCCGCACCTCGGCGTCCAGCTTGGCGTGATACGCCGCCGCCCGGATGCCCCGGCTCTGAAGCAGGCGGGCCGTCTCGTCCACCTGCTTGGTGGTGCTGCAATAGACGATGCCCGCGTTGTCTCCCTCCCGCAGCACGAGGTCCAGCAGCTCCTTCGGTTTCTGGCTGGGCAGGGCGCGGCGGGTCTCGAAGTAGAGGTTGGGCCGGTCAAAACCTGTGGTCACTTCGTAGGGCTGATGGAGGTCGAGGTGGCTGCGGATGTCGTCCCGCACCCGGGCCGTGGCGGTGGCCGTGAACGCGCCCACCACCGGGCGGCTGGGCAGGCTGTCCACGAACGCCTTGATCCGCAGATAGCTGGGGCGGAAGTCCTGTCCCCACTGGCTGATGCAGTGGGCCTCATCCACCGTGACCATGCTGATAAGTTTTTCCTGCGCGAACCGCTGGAAGCCCGGCATCTCCAGCCGCTCCGGGGCGACATAGATGATCTTATACCAGCCCTCCCGGGCGCGGTGGAGCATCAGGGCTTTCTGGTTGTCGGTGAGGCTGTTGTTGAGGAAGGCCGCCGCCACACCGGCCTGCACCAGCGCGCCCACCTGATCCTTCATCAGGCTGACCAGCGGCGACACCACGATGGTAATGCCGGGCAGCAGCAGGGCCGGCACCTGATAGCAGATGGACTTGCCCGCGCCGGTGGGCATCACGGCCAGCACGTCCTGCCCGTTCAGCAGCCGCCGGACGATCTCCTCCTGCCCGGGGCGGAAGCTGTCGTAGCCAAAAACTTTTTTTAAGATAGAATGCGGGTCTGCCATGTGCTCCTCCTGCTTTTTGGTTCCTGTAACTGTACTATTATAGCACAGCCCGGCCCGAAATGGTACCAAAATGCTTTTCTGCTGTCGTTTTTTGAAGGTATTTGCTGGTCTTCCTAGCTTTTTGTGCGCGAAAATGATATAATAAGAGTACATATCTCCATCTCCGGCCATTTTTTGCTCTGCGCAAGGCCGGGCAAGCACGATAAGGAGCTTATTATTATGCAGCAGAAACTCATTACCTTTGCCGTCCCGTGCTACAACTCGGCGGCCTATATGCGCCATTGCATCGAGACCCTGCTCTCCGCCGGGGAGCAGGCCGAGATCATCCTTGTGGACGACGGTTCCGTGAAAGACGAGACCCCAGCCATCTGCGACGAGTACGCCGCCAAGTACCCCACTATCGTCAAAGCCATCCATCAGGAGAACGGCGGCCATGGTGAGGGCGTCAATCAGGGCATCCGCAACGCCACCGGCCTCTACTACAAGGTCGTGGACAGCGACGACTGGCTGGACACCGACGCCCTCAAGAAGGTGCTCTCCCGCCTGCACGCCCTCGTGACCCGCGGCACCGCCCCCGACCTCATGATCTGCAACTACGTCTATGAGCACACCGAGGACGGCACCAGCCACACCGTGCGGTACACCAACGTCTTCCCGCAGGAGCGGCTCTTCACATGGATGCACGTGGGCCGCTTCCGCCCCGACCAGAACCTGCTGATGCACTCGGTCCTGTACCGCACCGAGGTGCTGCGCCAGTGCGGCATGGTGCTGCCCAAGCACACCTTCTATGTGGACAACATCTTCGTCTACCAGCCCCTGCCCTTCGTCAAGACCATGTATTATATGGACCTCGACCTCTACCGCTACTTCATCGGCCGCTCCGACCAGAGCGTCAATGAGAGCGTCATGGTCAAGCGCGTGGATCAGCAGCTCCGCGTCACCCGGCACATGATCGACTGTCAGGACCTCGACGCCCTCAAGGGCGAAAAGAAGCTTCGGGCCTATATGCTCCACTACCTCTCGATGATGATGGCGGTCAGCGACATCTTCCTGCTGCTGGACGGCAGCGCCGAGGCCAAGGAGAAGCAGAAGGGCCTGTGGCAGTACCTGCGCGAGCACACCAGCGCCACAGTCTACCGCTCCATCCGCTTCGGTTTCGGCGGCGTGACCAACCTGCCCTTTCCCAAAGGCGACGACATCGTGCTGGGCGGCTACCGCATCGCACGGAAGATCTTTAAGTTCAACTAAATTCACAATTGTTGCACACAACAGGGTCGCTGCGCAGGCAGCGTCCCTGTTTTTCGCTTTTTTCGGTCATTTGTTAAGAATCCTTCAATCATTCCACCTGAAAAGATGTTGCTTTTTAAGCGATGAGATAGTATAATCCTTTACATGAGCTGCCGGGCCACCCGCTGCAGCCCGAGCATCCAGAAATACCTCGGCATCACCCTGCTGCCTCAGGCCGGTGTGGCGCTGGGCATGGCCGCCGAGGCCGCCGAGCTTTCCGACGGCCACATGGTGCGCAACGTGGTGCTCTTCTCGGTGCTGGTGTATGAGCTGGTAGGCCCCACCCTCACCAAGCTGGCGTTGACCGCCGCCGGGGAGATCATCCCCGAGGGCCGCACCAGCGCACGCACCGCCAACAAGCCCGAAGTTCCGGTGTCCCTCGACTGAGTTTTCCGCGTACTATAAAAGGCACTCCGAAGCGCTTCGGAGTGCCTTTTCGTTTGTGCTTTACTTCAGGATGACTTCGCCGTTCTCGGCGTCCACGGTCAGGCTCCCGCCTGCCTTCAGAGTGCCGTCGATGATGCGCTCGGCGGCAGGGTCTTCCACCGCCTTGCGGATGACGCGGCGGAGGTCGCGGGCACCGAACTTGCCGCCCTGACTCTTGGCCACGAGGGCGGACAGCGCCGCCGGGGTGTAGCGGTAGGCGATGCCCTTCGATTCCATGCTGGGCTTGTACTCGTCCAGCATGAGGGCTGCGATGCCCTCCAGCGTCTGCTGGCTCAGGGGCTTGAAGGCGATGACCTCATCCACGCGGCCAAGGAACTCGGGCCGCAGGAACTGGCTCAGGGCCTTGCGGGTCTTTTCCTCGCTCAGCTGCTCCTCGCTCTTGTTGAAGCCGAGTCCGGAGGTGCTCTTGTCGCCGCTTCCGGCGTTGGAGGTCATGCAGATGACCGTGTTGGAGAAATCCACCGTCCGGCCCTGTGCATCGTTGATCTTGCCCTCGTCCAGAATTTGGAGCAGGATGTTCATGACGTCGGGGTGGGCCTTTTCGATCTCATCGAAGAGGACGACGCTGTAGGGGCGGCGGCGCACCTTTTCGGTGAGCTGACCGGCCTCCTCGTAGCCCACATAGCCCGGAGGCGAGCCGATCATGCGGGACACCGCATACTTCTCCATATACTCGCTCATATCGAGGCGGATGAGGGGGTCAGGGCCGTCAAAGAGCTGGTTTGCCAGCTGCTTGACCAGCTCGGTCTTGCCGACGCCGGTGGGGCCGACGAAGATGAAGCTGGCCGGGCGGCGGCGTCCCGACAGGTCGGCACGGCTCCGCTTGACGGCCTGCGCCACGAGATGGACGGCCTCGTCCTGACCGATGATCTTCTTTTTCAGCTCCGCTTCCAGCCCGGCCAGCTTTGCGAACTCCGTCTCCTGAATTTTTACCGCCGGGATGCCCGTCCACAGCTCGATGACCTTGGCCACATCATCCATCGTGACCCTGATCTCGCTGGCTGCGGCCTGCTTTGCGGGCAGCTCAGCTTCCAGCTTTGCGATGCGGGTCTTCCGCTGGGCCACCTGCTCATAGTCGATGGCCTCGTTGACGTCGGCAGACTCCATCTCCGCCTCCTCCTGCTTCAGGCCGTCCAGCTCCTTCTGCATTTCGAGGTATTCCGAGATGACCGGATGGGCAAGGTTGCAGCAGGCGCAGGCCTCGTCCAGCAGATCGATGGCCTTATCGGGGAGGTAGCGGTCGGTGATGTACCGCTCACTGAGGGTAACGATGGCCGAGAGGACATCCGCCTCCACCTGCACATGGTGGTGCTCCTCGTAATACTTCTTGATGCCGTTCATGACGGCCAGCGTATCGGCCACGCTGGGTTCCTCCACCCGGACGGGCTGGAAGCGGCGCTCAAGGGCCTGATCCTTCTCGATATACTTGCGGTACTCGTTGAAGGTGGTGGCGCCGATGACCTGAATTTCGCCTCTGGACAGGGCAGGCTTGAGGATGTTGCCCGCGTTCATCGCGCCCTCGCTCTCGCCCGCCGAGGTGATGGTATGAATTTCATCAATAAAGAGGATGATGTTGCCCGCGGCCTTGACCTCACTGAGCAGGCCCTTGACCCGCTGTTCGAACTGGCCCCGGAACTGGGTGCCGGCCACGAGGCTGGTCAGATCCAGCAGGAAAATTTCCTTGTCCTTCAGGCCCACGGGGACGTCGCCCTTGGCGATCCGCTCCGCAATGCCCTCAGCGATGGCCGTCTTGCCGACGCCCGCCTCGCCGATGAGGCAGGGGTTGTTCTTCTGGCGGCGGCTCAGAATCTGAATCGTGCGGTAAATTTCGCGGTCGCGGCCCACGATGTCGTCCAGCCTGCCCTCCCGGGCCTTGCGGGTCAGATTCTCACAATAGGTATCGAGGAATTTGCGACGGGGTGGCTTCTTGCCGTTTTTCTGGGCTTTTTTGCCGTTTCCGGCTTCGCCCTCCGCCTTGACGCCCAGCGGGAAGGTCGCGCTGGAGCCGGGCACGAGGTCGTCATCTCCCTCGCTCTCCTCGCCCTCCGTCGGCTGGCCCATATTCATCATGAGGGAGAGGGGATTCGCGTCTCCCATCTCGTCCATCATGCTCTCCATCCGGTTTTCCATGTTGTCCATGTCCTCGTCGGACATCCCGAACTGCTTCATCAGGTCCTCGACGGGCTTGATGTGCAGTTCACGGGCACAGTGCAGGCAAAAGCCTTCATTTTTCATCTGGCCGTTCTCCATCCGCTGGACGAAGATGATGGCCGGACGTTTCTGGCAGCGATTGCAGACCATATAGGTTCCTCCTAAGCTCCCCTTTACAGGAAGGGGTTGAACAGATTGAATGCTTTATAGTAAAGGCTGCTGCTCATGACCGTGTCGTTCAGGACGGTCAGATTGCCGCCCGTGATGACGATGATGGCCCACACCACGCATAGCACAAGGTAGATGTCCATCGTGCTGGCGATGCAGCCGGTGAGCCAGCCCAGCCAGCGGTTGACGGTGCCGATGACCGGCAGCCGGTTGACGAGGCCCAGCACGGTGACCAGCATACTCACCAGCATCCGCAGCAGGGCAAAGGTCACGAAAAAGAGCACCACCGAGATGACCGGCGTCAGCAGCGGGGCCAGCACCTTCTGGACGATGACGTCCGCCAGCACCACGGCGTTGTCGCTGAGCACGGCTGAGATGGAGCGCTCGCAGGCCTCCACGATGGAGGCGCGGAAGCTCTCGGGCAGAAAGCCCGCGTACTTGTCCGCGATGCCGGTCAGGTCAACGACCCCTCCGGCAGAGATGTTCTCGGCGATCTGGGTGCGGAAGCTCCCGGCCAGAAACCGCTGGAACACCTCGACGGCAGCCCAGCCCGAAAAGACCCGGGCACCCACGAGGCTGAAGACGTTCCCACCCAGCTGGACGCTGGCCGCGAGGAAGCCCTTGCGGGCGTAGCGCACGGCCAGCAGCAGCCAGACCACGGTACATACTATATCAAAAAGAAATGACGGATTCTTGAACATACCTTATTTTCCTTATTCTATCATGGATTGCCCGAGGCACTGGTTTCCGCCTCGGGAGGAGTCAGCACCTGCACGGCGTTGCCGCAGAAGACCAGCAGCTGCTTCCGGTCGGCCAGCAGGCCCTGCGGCCGGGCGGAAAGGCCCTGCTGCCACTGGGAGGCACCGTCGGTGGAGAGACACTCCACGCCGCTGTCGGTGAGCAGATAGAAGCTCTGCCCGGCCCGGACGATGCGGTTGGCCGCCTGCACCTGCGCTGTGCCCTCCACGTTCAGCTCACGGCCCAGCATCACCGCCTGACAGAGCTGGCCGGAGGCCAGCAGCAGGGCGGCATTGCCCGAGGCATCCACCGAGATGTCCCGGAGGGTCTGGCCGGTGAAGTCGTAGGCAGCTTTTTCGCCGCCCGATGCGTTGTAGAGGACGGCGCGGCTGTCGCAGAGGGCCAGTACACTCTGGGCGCTGGGCCAGCTCAGCCACTGGGCCGCGCCGCTGCCGCTGCCCACAAGGACAGGGTCGCCCTGCGCCAGCGTGACGATGTAGAAATTCGTCACCATCTGCCCGCCGCTGACCGTCACCGCCGCCACCGCCAGCCGCCGCCCATCCGGCGAAAAGGCCATCCGCAGCGGCGTGCCGTCGGTGGTGGTGAGGCTCCAGCTCAGCTGCTCCTCCATCGAGGAGGAGTAGATCCGCAGTCTGGCGGCGCTGCCGGGGTCTTCGGTGACGACGGCCAGCGTGCCGTTGTCGGCCATCGCGCAGAGGGTGATGCTGTTCTCCATCGTCTTGGTGTAGAGGTTCTGGGTGCGGCTCTCCACCCGCAGCTCATTGCCCGAGCGGTTGTAGAGCACGAAGCGGTTCTTGCCCGCCGCCAGCGCTGGCCGGGCGTAGCCGCTCTGGATGGCGTTGAGGCGGGTGCCGGTGCGGGACCAGACCACGCACCCCTCTTCCCCCAGCTCCACAAAACTTCCGTTCAGGGCGGCAAGCTGCTCCACCTCCATGACGCCGGTCTGCTGGGGCCAGCCCGTCCCCGGAAAGAGCAGGATGCGGGCCGTGTCGGCCCAGTCCTTGGCCATTGCCACCGAGCTGCCCACAAAGCCGGTGGCGAACAGCACCACCAGCGTCAGCGCCGCGACGATGAGCGCGGTGCGCCGGATGCGCCGGTTCCGCACCCGGGCGCGGGCCTGCTCGAGGTACTCGACCCGGCCCTCCGAAAGCGGCTCGTCCGACGCGGGCCGGAAGCCTCGATGCTTCTTTCTCATACGTTCCTGTCCCCTTCCTGCAACGACAGTGCTCCCAAAGGGGGCATTCCCCCTCCGGGAGCACCGGTCGTGTTTGTGTTAATCGTAGTCCACGCTCTTGAGGAAAAGCCCCTTTGCCGCCAGCGTCGGGCCGGCGTTTTTCCGGTCGCAGCTGGCGAGGATGCCCGGCACCGCCTCGGGCGCAAGACGGCCTGCGCCCGCCTCGCAGAGGGTGCCCGCGAGGATGCGCACCATGTTGTAGAGGTATCCGTCTGCCGTCACCGTGATGTCGATGTCGTCGCCCCGGCGCTCGACCTCACAGGCCGTGATAGTGCGCACGGTGTCGCCGTGGGCGGCTGCCGAGCTGCCCGAAGCGCAGAGGGCAAGGAAATCGTGCGTCCCCACAAAATACTGTGCCGCCTGCTGCATCCGGTCGGCGTCCAGCCGCCCCGGCACCTTGGTGTAATAGCGGGAGGCGAAGGGCGAGTCGATCGGACTGTTGTGGATGCGGTAGAGGTAGGTCTTTGTGTGGGCCGCATAGCGGGCGTGGAAGTCGTCGGGCACCACCCGCGCCTCCAACACCCGGATGTCCGGGGGAAGATGCTGATTGAGGGCCAGCGGCAGCTTTGCCGCCGGGATGCGGGTGTCGGCGTGGAAGTTGAGCATGAAGCCCAGCGCGTGGACGCCTGCGTCGGTGCGGCTGCAGCCCTTGATGTCGGGGCGGCTGCCCAGCACCGCCTCCAAGGCGTCCTGAAACGCAGCGGCCACGCTCCGCCCGTTGGGCTGCACCTGAAACCCGCAGTAGTTGGTGCCGTCGTAGGCTAAAGTAAGAAGATAGTTCATCTACGAAATTACAACTTTCCCGTTCGTATCATTCAAAATCGGAGAAACGAGAAAAAAGCTTTTAGCGGAGCGGCTTAGCTTTTTTCCGTTTCGACTTCCTCTTTGGGGTCTGAAAGGGGCGAGCAGCCCCTTTCTCGTGGATCCAGCGCGTCGAAATTGCTGGTGGTTTTCTGGTTCTCTTTTGACACCAAAAGAGAACAAATTCCTCGCTCTTTAGAAGTTCGGGAACACCAGCCTCGACGCCAAGATCACTGCAAAGCAGGCGAGGCAGACCGCGAGGTCGATGTAATCCTGTCTCGTGCAGCGCAGCACCTTGAGGCGGGTGCGGCCGTCGCCGCCGCGGTAGCAGCGGCACTCCATGGCCATGGCCAGCTCGTCAGCGCGGCGGAAAGCCGAGATGAACAGGGGCACCAGTACCGGCACCAGCGCCTTGATGCGCTCCGTCATCTTGCCGTTGTCCAGCTGTGCACCGCGGGCCTTCTGGGCGTTCATGATCTTATCGGTCTCCTCGATGAGGGTGGGGATGAACCGCAGCGCAATGCTCATCATCATCGCCAGCTCGTGCACCGGGAAGTGGAGCTTCCCGAGGGGCTTCAGCAGCTGCTCGATGGCATCCGTCAGGACGATGGGGCTGGTGGTGTAGGTCAGCAGGCTGGTGCCTGCGATAAGGGCCATGACACGGACGGCCATCAGCACAGCATACCGGATGCCCTCCGCGTAAACGGTCAGAAAACCGAGCTGAAACACCGGGTCGCCCTCGCCTGAGACGAAAAAGAGGTTGAGCACCGCCGTAAAGACGATGATGGGGAAGATGGGCTTCAGGCTCTTGACGATGAGCCGGAAGGGGATCTTTGCCACCGCATACATCACCGCGAGGAAGATCAGCGAGAGCGCAAGGCCCAGCGGGTTCGACGCCGCAAAGAGCAGCACGATATACAGGATGGTCAGCACCAGCTTGAGCCGGGGGTCAAACCGGTGGACGAGGCTGTTGCCCGGGAAGTGCTGGCCGATGGTAATATCTCTCAGCATCCGGCTGCACCCCCTTCCTGCGTATTTTTATTCCGGGGCAGGACGAGAGTCTCTCCCGCATCCCGCCGGGCCTTTGCCGCCAGAATGGTCTTGACGGCGTAGGGGATGGTGTAGACGTCCGCCGGGACATCCACCCCCATCTCCCGCAGCTTGAGGAAGATCTTCGTCACCTGCGGGACGGAGAGGCCCAGTTCCAGCAGCTCCGGCGCACGGGCGAAGACCTTTTCCACCGTGTCGTACATGGCGATCTTCTTCCGGCTCATCACAAGCACCTTATCGGCGTACTTGGCGATGTCCTCCATGCTGTGGGAGACGAGAAGCACGGTGGTGCCGGTCTTCTTGTGGTAGTCCTTCACTTCCGAGAGGATCTCATCTCTGCCCTCGGGGTCGAGGCCCGCCGCAGGCTCGTCCAGCACGAGGATACGGGGCTTCATGGCCATGACGCCGGCCACGGCCACACGGCGCTTCTGACCGCCGGACAGCTCGAAGGGGCTGCGCTCCAGAAGCGCCTCATCGAGGCCGACGAACCGGGCCGCCTCATGGACGCGCGCGTCGATCTCCGCCTCGTCCAGCCCCATGTTCTTGGGGCCAAAGGCGATGTCCTTGTAGCAGGTCTCCTCGAACAGCTGGTACTCCGGGTACTGGAACACCAGACCCGTCAGGAAGCGGAAATCTCTTATCTTTTCCGGCTCGGCCCAGAGGTCGCGGCCATCAATGATGATCTTACCGCTGGTGGGCTTGTTCAGCCCGTTCATATGGGTGATGAGGGTGCTCTTGCCGGAGCCGGTGGCCCCGATGATGCCCACGAAATCGCCCTCTTCCACCTCAAAGCTCACGTCGTCCAGCGCAGTGACCGCATTCGGCATACCGGGATTGTAGACATAGCTCAGGTGTTCTACTTTAATGATGCTTGCCATGCTTCCGCCCCCCCTTATTTCAGCAGCTCATACAGAGCCTGTGCGCATTCGCCGGTGTCGATGATGCCCTCGGGCAGGGGGATGCCGGCCTTGACCAGCTCATCCCGCAGCTCTGCGGCCTGCGGCACATCGAGGCGGAGGGCGCGGACCTTCTCGGTCTGGCTGAACACCTCTTTCGGCGTGCCCTCCATCACCACTTTGCCCCCGCTCATCACCAGCACACGGTCGGCCTGTGCGGCCTCCTCCATGTAGTGGGTGATGGACACCACGGTAATGCCCATGTCCTTGTTGAGGTGGTGGATGGTCTGCATCACCTGCTCACGACCCCGGGGGTCGAGCATGGCGGTGGCCTCGTCGAGGATGAGGCAGTCAGGCCGCATGGCAACGACGCCTGCGATGGCCACGCGCTGCTTCTGGCCGCCCGAGAGGTTGTGGGGCGCCCGCTCCCGGAACTCGTAGATGCCCGCCATCTTCATGGCGTCATCGACGCGGCGGCGCATCTCCTCCGGCGGGACGCCGAGGTTTTCCAGCGCAAAGGCCACGTCCTCTTCCACCACCGTCGCCACGATCTGGTTGTCGGGGCTTTGGAACACCATGCCCACGGTCTGGCGGATGTCGTAGAGCTTGTCCTCGTCGGCGGTGTCCATCCCCTCGACGTACACCTTGCCCTCCTCCGGCAGGAGGATGGCATTGAAATGCTTGGCAAGGGTAGACTTGCCGCAGCCGTTCGCGCCCAGCACGGCCACGAACTCGCCCCGCCGGACCTGCATGGAGACGCCGTTGAGCGCGTAGCCCGGCTGCTCCGAGTCATAGCGGAACTTTAAATTTTCTGCTGTCAGTATCGTTTCACTCATTTGTTTTCTCTTTCTGGTGGTGCGCCCCTCCGAAAGGGGCTGTACCCCATACTATAAGGTGGTCAACCTCTCCGTCACGGCTGACGCCGTGCCACCTCTCCTATCGAGGAGAGGCCTTGGCATTCCGGAAAGTTCCGCCTCTTCGCCAGAGGCTCCCCTACTAGGGGAGCTGGCGCGAAGCGCCTGAGAGGTTGTATGGAAGGACAGCCTGACCCAAAGGCCCCTGCCCTTACGGTTTGAAAATTTTATTCCTCCCAGATCGCCGTCGCGCCGCAGGGCACGACGCCGCCGGTGGCGGAGACGGGCAGGCCGATCTCGTCGCAGGAGGTCTGCCCGCCGAAGCGGGGCACCAGCGTCGTCTTGAGCATATATTCCATGACGGCGGGCGACAGGCCGGTGGTGTAGCTGTTGACGGCAAAGAAGAGCGGCTGATCGCTCAGGACCTCCTCGCACTGGCTGATGAGGTCGTAGATGCAGTCTTCCAGCTTCCAGATCTCGCCGCCGGGGCCGCGGCCATAGCTGGGCGGGTCCATGATGATGCCGTCGTAGGTGTTGCCCCGCCGCTTCTCGCGGGCGACGAATTTGGCGCAGTCGTCCACCAGCCAGCGGATGGGACGGTCTGCAAGGCCGCTGGCGGCGGCGTTGTCCTTGCCCCATGCCACGATGCCCTTGGAGGCGTCCACATGGCAGACGGTGGCCCCGGCAGCCGCACAGGCCAGCGTGGCGCCGCCGGTGTAGCCGAAGAGGTTCAGCACCCTGATGGGGCGGCCTGCGGCGCGGATCTTCTTTGCGTACCACGCCCAGTTGACGGCCTGTTCGGGGAAGACGCCGGTGTGCTTGAAGCCGGTGGGGCTGACGATGAGGGTCAGCTTATCCTCCCCTTCGCCGCAGCTGATCTTCCACTTCTCGGGCAGACGGCGGCGGTATTCCCACTCACCACCGCCCTGATTGGAGCGGTGGTAGACGGCGTCTGCCTTGGCCCAGAGAGGGCTTTGCTGGGGCGTCTTCCACACCACCTGCGGGTCAGGCCGAACCAGCAGCGTCTCACCCCAGCGTTCCAGCCGGTTGCCGTCGGTGGCATCCAGCAGCTCGTAGTCTTTCCATGTATCTGCAGGGCGCATATGCGTCCTCCTTCCTGCTTTTTGTCTGTAGCTTAACCCTCGAGACCCTCGAGGATGCGCTTGTTGATCTTCTCCACGATGCGCTTGGCGCAGCAGTCGATGGCCTCGAGGTCCTGACCCTCCACCATGACGCGGATCTTCGGTTCGGTGCCGGACACCCGCACCAGCACGCGGCCCATGCCCATCAGCTTCTGCTCCTCATTCTCGATGAAACCGGCCAGCACCTCGTCCGTCTTGTAGGCGGCCTTCTGGGCAGCATTGGCCACGACATTCACCAGCACCTGCGGGTACTGGGCATAGATGCCGTTCAGCTCGCTCATCTTCTTGCCGCTCTCGGCCAGCAGCCTGAGCAGCTTGCCTGCGGTCAGCTCGCCGTCGCCGGTGGTGGCGTGGTGGAGCAGGATGACGTGGCCGCTCTGCTCGCCGCCGATGGCGTAGCCGTTCTCCCGCATATTCTCGAGGACGTAGCGGTCGCCTACGGCGGTCTTTTCGGTGTTGATGCCCTGAGACTCCATATACTTGACGAAGCCGAGGTTGGACATAACCGTAACGACAGCGGTGTTGCCGTCCAGACGGCCCTTATCCTTCATCGCCATCGCCAGCAGGGCGATGATCTTGTCGCCGTCAAGCTCCTGCCCCTTCTCGTCGCAGGCGAGGCAGCGGTCGGCGTCGCCGTCAAAGGCGATGCCGCAGTCGAAGCCGCCCTCGACGACAGCCTTTTCCAGATTATCCAGATGGGTGCTGCCCACACCGGCGTTGATGTTCCTGCCGTCGGGGCTGACGCCGAGGAAGGTGCACTTTGCGCCCAGACGGGGGAACAGCTGCCGGGCCACCTCGGCAGACGCGCCGTTGGCGCAGTCGATACAGACGTTCAGGCCCGACAGGTCGCCGCCGATGGACTCATACAGATGCTCGACGTAGTCCTTGATGCCGTCGATGCGGCAGGTCACACGGCCCACACCGTCGCCGGTGGCCAGCGGGATGCCCGCACACTTGTCGTCGATGTGTGCCTCGATCTCCTCTTCCACATCGTCCGGCAGCTTGTAGCCGGTCCCGGCGAAGATCTTGATGCCGTTGAACTCCATCGGGTTGTGGGAGGCCGAGATGACGACACCGGCGTCGGCGTTGTACTTGCGCACCAGATAGGCTACGGCGGGGGTGGGCACGACGCCCAGACTCTCGACGTCCGCGCCCACACTGCACAGGCCGGCCGTCAGGGCAGCTTCCAGCATATCGCCGGACTGGCGGGTGTCCTTGCCGATGAGGATGCGGGGCTTATGGCCGGTGCTGCTGGTCAGCACGGCGGCAGCGCCGCGTCCGATGAGCATCGCCATCTCACAGGTCAGATCTGCACCGGCCACGCCGCGCACACCATCGGTACCAAAATACTTTCCCATAGTAAATACCTCGCTTAAAATAAGCTCTGTTGTCCATTGTCCTCGGCGCTGCCGCTCTCAGGCGCTTTCAGGCCGAGGTGTTCGTAAGCAAGCCGGGTGGCACAGCGGCCCCGCGGCGTCCGGGTCAGGAAGCCCATCTGCATCAGATACGGCTCGCACAGGTCTTCCAGCGTCACAGCCTCCTCGCCGAGGGCAGCGGCCAGCGTTTCCAGACCCACCGGCCCGCCGTTGTACATCTCGATGATGGCGCGCAGCAGGCTGCGATCCAGTTCGTCCAGACCCAGTGTGTCCACGTCCATCCGCTTGAGGCTCAGCAGCGCCACTTCCCGATCGATGACGCCGTCGCCCAGCACCGTGGCAAAGTCGCGGACCCGCTTCAGGAAGCGGTTCGCCACGCGGGGCGTGCCCCGGCTGCACTTTGCCAGCTCGTAAGCACCCTCGGGGGTGATGGGCTGGTCAAGGATGCCCGCCGACCGGATGATGATGCGGCTCAACTCATCGGGGCTGTAAAGCTCCAGCTTGAGCAGCACGCCGAAGCGGTCCCGCAGCGGGCCGGTGATCTGGCCCGCGCGGGTGGTCGCGCCCACCAGCGTGAAGCGGGGCAGATTGATGCGGATGCTCTGGGCGCTGGGGCCTTTTCCGATCATGATGTCCAGCGCGTAATCCTCCAGCGCCGGGTAGAGTACCTCTTCCACCTGCCGGGAAAGGCGGTGGATCTCGTCGATAAAGAGGACGTCGCCCTCCTGCAGATTGGTCAGCAGGGCGGCGAGGTCGCCGGGCTTCTCGATGGCCGGGCCGCTGGTGATGCGGATCTGCACCCCCATCTCGTTGGCGATGATGCCGGCCAGCGTCGTCTTGCCCAGACCCGGCGGGCCATAGAGCAGGATGTGATCCATCGGCTCGCCCCGGCGCTTGGCCGCTTCGAGATAGATCTTCAGGTTCTGCTTGACCTTTTCCTGTCCGATGTAGTCTTCGAGGTGCTGGGGGCGGAGGTTGTTCTCCTCGCTGTCCGCCGCCGTCATCCCGGGCTGCATCATTTTTGCGCCATAGAGCGCGGTTTCATCCTGCATCGTTTACCTCCTGCCCGCCATGCTGCGCAGTGCCAGCTTGATGATCTCTTCCACGGGGAGCGTGCCGTCGATTTTGGAGACGGCCAGCGCGGCCTCGCTCTGGCTGTAGCCCAGCGACACCAGCGCGGCGATGGCCTGCCCTGCCCCCTGCGCAGCGGCGGTATCCGCAGCCGCGCCTGCTACATTCTCAAGGTCGATGCCGCCTGCAAAGCCCTTGGCCACCTTATCCTTCAGCTCCAGCACGATGCGCTGGGCCAGCTTCGGGCCGACGCCGGACGCAGCCTTGAACGCCTTGTGGTCTCCCGCCGAGATGGCCAGCGCCACACGGTCCGGCTCCATGACGCTCAGGATGGCCAGACCCACCTTCGCGCCCACGCCCGACACCGAGGTGAGCAGCTCAAAGCAGGCCTGCTGCTCCTCGCTGGCAAAGCCGTAGAGGCTGACGTCGTTCTCCGTGACGCTCATCACCGTGTAGATGGTGGCTTCCTTGCCCACGCCGGGCAGCGCACCGGCCACGCTGGCCGGGCACTGGGCGTAGTACCCCACGCCGCCGCAGCAGATGACCACAGCGTTCAGGGTCTTTTTGATGATCTTTCCGGTTAAGCTGTATATCATATCTCTTTCTCCGCTTGGCTAAACCTCTCCGTCACGCCTACGGCGTGCCACCTCTCCTATCGAGGAGAGTCCTTGGCATTCCGTAAAGCGTTCCCTCTTCGCCAGAGGCTCCCCTCGGTAGGGGAGCTGTCTGCGAAGCAGACTGAGAGGTTCAGATAGGGCCTGGCACTCTCCGCACGAAGCGGTTGAGCTGGCTGCCATTGGTGTGGCAGAAGGTAATGGCCATCGCCAGCGCGTCGGCGGTATCGTCGGGCTTGGGGATGGCGGGCAGGTGCAGCAGGACACGGGTCATCTCCTGCACCTGTTTTTTCACGGCCTTGCCGTAGCCGGTAACGGCCTGCTTGACCTGCATGGGGGTGTACTCGTAGATGGGAAGCCCCGCCTGCGCCGCCGCCAGCAGGATGACGCCGCGCGCCTCGGCCACGCCGATAACGGTGGTCTGGTTGTGCTGGTAGAACAGCTTTTCGATGGCCAGCGCCTCTGGCCGTGTCCGCTCGATGACCTCCCGGATGCCTGCATACACCTCATCCAGCCGCCGCTCGAACGGCACACCGGCGTCTGTGCACACCGCGCCGAAATCCACCGGTGCAAAGCGGTTTCCCGCATAGTCCACCACGCCCCAGCCCACGATCGCGTAGCCCGGGTCGATGCCCAATACTCTCATTCTGCGATACCTTTCCTATTGTAATCATCTTATTATAGCACAGCTATAAAAAAGGGGCAACGATAACCTTTTCGCTTCCCCTGCCTGCGGCAGAAAGATTTTTTTAAGATTTTTGCAAAAAAGGCTTGATTTTTATTCCATCCTATGCTATCATAATTGAGCTGACTACAGCAAAATAGAATATGGACGGTTAGCTCAGCTGGTAGAGCATCTGCTTGACGTGCAGGAGGTCACAGGTTCGAGTCCTGTACCGTCCACCATACAGTTCGTACTCGAACCCGATTCTTTATGAAAAGGGTTCGGGTACGTTTTTTGTTTACAGGAGGTTTTGAGAAAGGGCTACTCGGCCCATAAGCCGGAATGTGAAAGGATGAGAAGATGACCTTTTTAGAAACAAATCGGCTCAGACTAAGAAATGTAAGTCCTAAAGATGCGATTCAGATGGTTGATTATCGAAATAATGAGCGATGCTCGAAATATCAACGAGGCCAGACGAAAGATTATAAGGATATTGTTACTTTGATCGAGCGTAATAAAGACAATGCCCTGAATATCTCATCGCCGACTATGATTAGTGTTGCATTAAGAGAAACGGATGTCATGATTGGCGAAATCGTCGTTATGCCTAACGAGGGCACAATTTCTTTAGGGTACACATTTTCTTATAAAGTTCACCGAAACGGTTACGCCTATGAAGCCTTGTCCTCTTTAATTGAGTATTTACACAAGCACTATCCTCAGTGGGATTTTATCTGTTTTACTGAAAGAGAGAACATTCCAAGTATGAGCCTTTTGAAGAAGCTGGGATATACGAATTTGGGTTATCTGCCGTCAAAGAATTCTCAAGTATTTGGAAAGTGGCTTCGCCAGGACACATTAGAAGAAATCACAAGTGCGGTTCGATAACTCCTGGTTTGTCGCAACCTCAACAGCAGGGTTTGGGGCACCGCACGCCCCAACAAGAATCTGTTCCAAAGGGAGCAAGAATTTTCAACAACTGAAAATTTGTGGCCACGGGACGGTTCTTGCTCTCACACTTTCACTCTCTTTGCGATTTTCTTTCTTGAAAGTCTATCGTTCTTTCGTTATAATAAAACTGAAAGAAGGTGGGCATTATGACTTTGCAATATTTTGTCACAGCATCCGATACGGGCAATAGGATTCCGATTGAGGTTGACAAGTCAACTCCCGCTGACCTTGCTGCAACCAAAGAAAGCTGGCAGACCGACTGGACAAGTGAGTTCATCGGTGACCCCGCACTGGAAAAGTACACGGCTAAAACCGAAAACGGCGAAATCGTAGCATTGGGTGCTTACCGCGAAACAGAATCCAGCATGTTCGTTTATATTGAGTACATCGAAAGCCACCCGGAGAGCAACCCGACGCTGACCCTTCAGAAAAAATATCTGGGCATCGGGCGTATGATGATCGCGTTCGGCATCCAGCTTTCCATTGATTCCGGTAAAAACGGCGTCGTCACTTTTGAAGCTAAGACGGATGAACTTGCAAAACATTATATCCGGGATTTTGGCGCGATCCGGGTCTTTGCCAAACAGTCCGGCGGGCCGATCATGCTGATGCTTGCCGACAATGCGGCGCTTTCGCTCTTCAATACATATCTTTCCTGAAAGGTGGTGCTCCCATGGATATTGAAGTCAAACGAATGTCCCCTACTGCTATTGAAATGCTTGACCAACTCAGCGCAGTCTGCAAACGGTTCGGCGTTGATTACTATGCAGCTTCCCAAAATCAGCGTGATCTGCTGGACAGCATTGCCCTGCACGAATATCAACTGAAAAAAGCACACGAGCAAGGGCTGAAGCGTTCCGAGGTGCCGCCGTTTCTTGGTTTGAAGCGCTCTGACCGCAGCAACGATATGCCTGCTTAAAGGTTCGACTGCTGTGGATAATGCTCCACCAAAACAAGAGCCTCTGACTTAGGTCAGGGGCTTTTTTGTTGCGTCACCCACCAATCCACGTCAGAGCAGGACGGTACAGGACGAGAACAGCAAATCAAAATTTATGGAGGAAACCATGGGCGATTTTACGATAGAAGATATGCTTGCGATACAGCAGGCCCTGCAGGAAAAATATAAAGACGAGTGGGAGCCGATCGGCCCGGAGGCCGGCAAGCACAAACTGTTATGGATGCTCGGTGAAGTAGGCGAAGTTATCGACATTATCAAGAAGAACGGAGACCAAAAGGCTGTTGAGGATGCAGAAGTCCGGCAGCATCTCGTGGAAGAAATGGCGGATGTACTCATGTATTACAATGACGTCCTTCTGTGCTATGGGATCAGCGAGCAAGAACTGAAAGAGGCATATACCGCCAAGTTCAAGAAGAACATGACCCGCTGGTAATTCCCGTTTATCGCGCTCTCCCGCCGCAGGGTTTGGGGCAGGCACGCTATCCAAACCTCCAATTTTCCGTGCCGGGGGTGCAAAATCTTGGCCAGAATTGCCGTTGCGCCGCCGGGGCTTTTGGATTATACTGTTGACTTGTATTCCATGATGTAATCTCTCGTTTCTTTCAAGCCAAAGGAGGCATCCCTACGAACCATCTGTTTCAATTCACGCGCATCCTCGCGTTCTGTTTTCTGGGCGAGATCTGTCACGCCCTGCTGCCCCTCCCCGTCCCGGCCAGCGTCTACGGCCTGCTGCTTCTGCTGGCGGCGCTCCGCCTCGGCATCGTGAAGCTCGAGCAGGTCAAGGAGGTGGGGCTGTTCCTCACCGGCATCTTCCCGCTGCTGTTCGTGCCCGCCGCTGCGGGCGTCATGGAGCTTTGGGCCGAGATGGGCGCGATGCTGCTGCCCATCCTCATCGCCATCGTGCCGGTGACGGTGCTCGTGCTTGTGAGCGCAGGCCGCACCACGCAGGCCCTCACCAGCCGCCGCGCTGCAAAAAAGGAGGTCGAACATGACTGAACTGCTGAACGGATTTCTCTCCGGTTCCGCCGCGTGGGGCGTGCTGCTGACGCTGGCCGCCTTCGCGCTGGGCACCCTCATCAACAAGACCACCGGCAAAGCCATCTTCAATCCGCTGCTGCTGGGCAGCATCTTTGTCATCCTCTTTCTGAGCCTGCTGAACATCTCCTACGCCGACTACAAGGCCAGTGCCGCGCCGGTGAATTACCTGCTGCTGCCGGCCACCATCAGCCTCGCCATCCCGCTGTATGAAAAGTGGGACCTGCTGAAGGAGAATGCCGCCGCCATCATCGCGGGCATCTCGGTGGGCACGCTGGTCAGCCTTGGCAGCGTGCTGGCGCTGGCGCTGGCCATGGGCCTCACCCGGGAACAGTACGCCACCCTCCTGCCCAAGTCGGTCACGACGGCTATCAGCATGAATGTCGCCGCCGAGCTGGGCGGCATCGCGGCCCTGACCGGTGCCGTCGTCATCCTCACCGGCATCGCGGGCAACCTGCTGGCCGAGGTGATCTGCAAAGCCTTCCACATCACCGACCCCATCGCCAAGGGCATCGGCATCGGCACCTCGGCCCATGCCGTGGGCACCAGCAAGGCCCTTCAGATGGGCGAGATCGAGGGCGCGATGAGCGGCCTGTCCATCGCGGTGGCCGGCGTCCTCACTGCTGTGCTCTGCCCCTTCTTTGTCAGCTTTATCCAGTAAACCGCAAAAAAGAAACAAGTCCTCTGTGCCTGTTGTGGTGCAGAGGACTTGTTTTTTGTATCATGCATCCCGCTGGCGGGCCGCTTCTTCGATGACTCTGACCGCCTTTTCGTGGATGGCCAGAGGCTCTGCGGCCGGGCGGGCCAGACCGTAGCCCTGCAGAAGATCCACGCCCATCTCCAACACCCTGCGCAGGTCGTCCATCGTCTCCACGCCCTCGGCCAGCACCTGCACGCCGCGGGGGCGGGCATAGTCGATGAGGGCCTTGAGGAACTGCTGCTTGTCGGGGTCGGCATCAATGCCCCGGATGATGGCGATATCCACCTTGACATAGCGGGGCGCGATGGTCAACAGGCTGCTCCCGTTGCTGTAGCCGCTGCCGTAGTCGTCCAGCGCAAAGACGGCGGGCGCACCGGTGGCATTCCGCTTCCGCTCCAGCGCCTGTTCGTCCATCTCCTCCTCCTCGGTGATCTCCACCACCAGCTTCGAGAGGATGGCTTTGTGGGCTGCACGGAAGTGCGCCCAATCCTCATCGTTCAGGCTGACGCTGGCGATGCTGTTGACAAAGACGAGGGCATCCGGCTCCACCTTGCCCGCCGCTTCCAGCGCTTCATAGCACTCGCAGGCGCGGAACAGGGTCAGCTTCTCGATGTCATACAGCCGCCCCATCTCGCTGGCCAGCTCCATCACCCTCTGGGGAGAGCTCAGAGCAGGCAGCCGGGGCCGCATCAGGGCCTCATAAGCCGCCACATGGCCGTCCCGGGCCGAGAAGATGGGCTGGAAGTAGTAGTCCACCTGCCGCTCCCGGACAAGGATCTCGAAGTCGCTGCGCTGCTTCATCGCGTAGATGCCGTCGCGGTAGTGCTCCATGTTGAACTCCCGGACTTCGCCCTTGGTGGAGTGCTTGACCTCGTACATCGCAAAATCGGCATATCGCTTGAGGGTGTCGAGGTCGGCGGCATCGTCGGGATACCATGCTACGCCGCCGGACATCCGGATACACAGCTTCTTGCCGTCCGGCAGGGTGGCGCTGCTCCGGGCAAAGCCCTCTTCCAGCTTCCGGATGTCTTTCCGCACGGCCTCCTTCGTCTCATAGCCGTAAAACAGCAGCAGGAACTCATCGCCGGAGAGCCGCGCCACCACGGTGCCGCTGGGCACGCCCTGCTGCAGGCTGTGGGCCGTCTTGCGCAGATAGATGTCGCCCCAGTCGTGGCCGTAGGTATCATTGATGGTCTTGAGGTTATCGAGGTCCGTCATCATCAGGGCCGCACAGCGCATCATTCTGGGCTTCTCGAACAGCTCGCCGCAGACCCGGAAGAAGGCCTGACGACTGTACAACCCGGTAAGGGCGTCGTAATCGCGCTCGTGCTCGATGCGGCTGCGCTCGGCTACGGCTGCTTTGTAGTTGTCGGTGCTCAGGGTCACGATGGCGTCGGCCAGCCTGTCCAGCTCCCGGATGCCGGTGCGGGAGAACTCCGGGACGGCCTGATGCCGCTCCTGCGCATCCGCCAGCTCCTTTGAGAGCTGAGCGACCGGCTGGGCCAGACCGATGCTGACGAAGAATGCGCAGCCCAGACCAAAGCCCAGCGTCAGCAGGATCGCAAAGCTCACGAGATTCGTCACCGACTGGGAGAAGCGGAAGAGGTCGTTCCTTCCCACCACGCCGATAAGCAGCCACCGCTCGCCTGAGAAGGGGGCGTTGCGGTTGTAGAGGCTGATCTGGCGGATGCTGGCGACCTGATCGGCACCGCCGCTCGGATAATGCCAGTAGCCCTTGGCGCGGTGGAGGGTCAGCTCCCATCCTTCCTTCTGCAGCGCGGTCGTCTGCTCGCCGGTGTTGGCGGTGACATGGATCTGCAGCTCCTCGCCCCGCAGGTCGGAGGTCGTGGAGGCCAGCAGATAGCTTCCGTGGTGGTCGTTCTGCAATTCGTCCCACGGGAGCTTGGTGTCCATATAGCTTTCCAGCATCTCGATGCCCAGAACGCCGTACACCGTGCCGTCGTCCAAAATCAGAGGCTGCGCGTAGGCGATGGCCTCCCGGTCATCGCCCAGCAGCGTATAGGGCAGGGTCGTCCAGCGGCCATAATCCGCCGCAGCTCCGATCTGCTCCCCGCTCTCATAGGCAGCTTGGAAGGGCCGGACATAAAAGGCATCCTCTTCCCCATCCAGATACTGCTGCGCAGGCGTCCACGCCTTGTCCGTAGTGATGCCGAAGGCCTGCACCAGCTCTGCCGGAGCGCGCTCGAACATCACGTCGGAGTTGTCCGCCGAGGAGGCGGCTTCCGGGTCGAGGTCCCGCAGATAGACGCAGGGCAGCCGGTCGCCGGAGGTGCGGTCTGTAAAGTCGTGGGTGTTCAGGATGAGGAAGACGCCGCTGACCTGCTTGGCGCGGAGCGCCTTGAGCAGCCTCGGAGCGGCCGCTTCCAGCAGGGGCAGGCTCTCGCCGCCGGTAGAATCCAGCGTATCGAGAGAGATCGTCCCCTCGTCCAGCATCTGCCGAGCCGTATCGTTGATAAAGCTCGAAAGCCCCGTCAGGTCCTGTGCCTGCTGGAGCTGGGTCTCAATGTACCGGGCACGGTTCTCCACCTGCTTGTCGAGGATGTCCACCGCGTTCTCATCCAGTCGGAGGGTGACGCCGCTGACCCCGATGGCCGAGGCCATCAGCATGACCATGATGACCAGCATGACCATCAGCGCCGCAAAGATGGTGACAAAGATGGTGTGTTCTTTTCCTTTTGCTTCATCTTGCATCAGAAGCTTCATGGTCTCTCCCTTCTTTTACTCGTCTTTGTGCCGTCTCAGCCCTCGTACTGGCGCAGGGCATCGCAGAGGCTCTGATACCATGCCTCGAAATACTCATCGGTCATAAACTCCGCCTCGGCGTCGGCCGCGCTCTCGCCTGCGGCGATGCGCGCGACGACGGTGGCACGGTCGGCCTCTGCAAGGTCGCTCATGCTGTAGGTCAGGGTGTCGCGGGCCTTGGTGCCGCCCTCAAAGGCGCGGGGCGTGTACATCTCGCTGCTGTTCACGGTATCGACGGCCTGCGTCAGGATGTTCTCCATGTTTCCGGTCAGGATGAGGCCGCTGCTGCGGATGGCGTCCATCTCATTGGCGGCGTGGGTCACGGGCAGATAGCCGGAGCCTACCGCAAAGGCAATATTATTCTCCGGCTGGGTCAGCCACTTGAGGAAGACCACGCTGGCGGCCTCCTCGGCGTCGGTGGTCTTTGCCACGGCCATACCGGCCCCCTGCTGGACAGCGAATTTCTCGCCGTCGGCAAAATGGGGCGCAGGCAGGACTTTCAGGGCGATGCTGTGGCTCTCGGTGTCGCTCAGCATTACCCGAGACGGAAAATAGGTGGCGCTGGAGCTGGAGCCGACGTAGGCCAGAATGTTGCCGATCTTAATATCGTCGCTGCGGAAGCGGCCGCTGGCGGAGAACCAGCCCTTGACGTAGGGCACATAGTAGTTGTCCCACAGCCTGCGGGCGGTGGCCTCGGTCAGCTCCACGGTCATCCTGCCGCCCTTGACGTCGAAGAGGGTGTCTCCCAGCTCCTTTGCGCCGATGAGCATATAGTTCGCCATCGCGTCGCGGCCAAACAGGGCCTTGCCGTCGTCGGGCGTTTCGGTCTGGGCGTCCGTCCAGTTGTAATAGGCTTCGGCAGTCCCGACCAGCCCCTCGATGGTCTCAAGGTCGGCGTACTCTGCGCCGGTGGCGTCGGCAAAGGTCTGCCAGTCGGTGTCGTTCAAGAATAAAAGCTCCACAGACTTTGCCACCGGGAATATTTTGATGCTGCCGTCGTCGTTGAAGTCGCCCTCGGTCAGGTAGCTCCCGATGTAGGCCGCCCTCTCCTCGTCGGTGAAGTAGGGCGCAAGATCCACCAGCTCGCCCATCTGGTCCATCGTATAGGCGGTGTCCGCGTAGGCCATGAAGATGTTGGGCATCTCCTCTGCGCCCACCTTGCCCTGTGCCGAGGCCATCACCTGTGCCTCAAGGTCATTGACATTGCCCTGACTGCAGTTTTCCACGGTGATGTTCTGTTCCTTGCCGACAGTCGCATTGAACTCTTCGACCAATCTGTTGAAGCTTTCCAGCTGGTCGCCGTTGTAGTACGTCCAGACGGTCAGCCGCACCGGCTCGACATCTGCCGGTCCGCCGCTCTGCTCAGCCCCGCAGCCTGCGAGGCTGAGCACCAGCGCTGCAGCTGCTGCGAATGCTCCCAGTCGGTGCATCCAGTTTCGTTTCATCATCTTCGTTCTCTCCATCATGCAGCTGTATTTCTCTCCAAAGATACCTTTATCATACCATTACCCGGCAGAGCCTGTAAACATTTTTCGATAAAATCAGCAATATTACAACATCCCGCCCCCGCTTTCTTTTCCATAAAAAAGCAGGGCAGGCCCGCGCTGCCCAAAGCTACCAGCTTCTGGCAAAAGCGCAGGCTTGCCCTGCATTGGTTCTTCTCTTACAGCTTGCTCAGCTGGGGACCCTGAGCGGTATCCTTGACGGCCCAGCCCATCTCGGTCAGCTGGGCGCGGATGGCGTCGGCGGAGGCCCAGTCCTTCGCCTTCTTGGCGGCGGCACGCTTCTCCACCAGCTCCGTCACTTCGGCGGGCACCTCGTCCTTCTTGCGGTTGTACATCAGGCCCAGCACGCCGGTGATCTCGTCGAAGGCGGCAGCGCCGGCCTCAAGAGCGGCCTTGCTGGAAGCGGCGGACAGGGTGTTGATGTCCTTCACGAGGTCGAAGACTGCGGCCAGTGCATCGGGGGTGTTCAGGTCGTCGTCCATCGCGGTGCAGAACTTGCGCTTGGCCTCCTCGGCCTTCTCCTTCAGGCTCTCGTCGGTGCCGAACTCGGCCTTGCTGAGGGCGAAGTCGAGGTTCTCACGGCAGGTATAGAGGCGCTCGAGGCTGTTCTTGCAGCTCTCGATGAGGTCCACCGTGTAGTTCAGCGGCATCCGGTAGCCGGCAGTCAGCATGAAGTAGCGGATCGGCTCGTAGCCGTAGAGATTTGCCACATCGCGGACGGTGAAGAAGTTGTGCAGGCTCTTGGACATCTTCTGATTGTCCACGTTGATGAAGCCGTTGTGCATCCAGTAGCGGGCGAAGGTGCAGCCGTTGGCGCACTCGCTCTGGGCGATCTCATTCTCGTGGTGGGGGAAGATGAGGTCCTGACCGCCGCAGTGGAGGTCGATGGTCTTGCCCAGATGGGTGCGGCTCATGGCGCTGCACTCGATGTGCCAGCCCGGGCGGCCCATGCCGTAAGGGCTTTCCCATGCAGGCTCGCCGGGCTTTGCAGCTTTCCAGACCGCAAAGTCGGCGGGGTCTTCCTTCAGGTCGTCTTCCATCTGGCTGCGCAGCTCACGGTTGCCGCTCTCGAGGTCGTCCAGCTTGAGGTGGCTCAGCTTGCCGTACTCGGGGTCGCTCTTGACCCGGAAATAGACGTCGCCGTTCTTGGCAACGTAGGCGTGGCCGCTCTCGATGAGGTCCTTCACGATGTCCAAAATCTGCTGGATGTGCTCGGTGGCGCGGGGCTGGACGGTGGGCTTTTTGCAGTTGAGACCGGCGGCGTCCTTGAGGTACTCGGCCTCGAAGCGCTGGGCGACCTCCTTCATGGAGGTGCCCTCTTCCTGTCCCTTTTTGATGAGCTTATCGTCGATGTCGGTGATGTTGGAGACGTAGATGACCTTGTTGCCGCGGTACTCGAGGTAGCGGCGCAGGGTATCGAAGACGATGAGCGGGCGGGCGTTGCCGATGTGGATATAGTTGTAGACGGTGGGGCCGCAGACGTAGATGCGGTACTCGCCGGGCACCTGCGGCACGAACTCTTCCTTCTGGCGGGTCAGGGTGTTGAAGATCTGCATAGCTGAAATACTCCTTCTTGTGGGACAGGCCGGAGCCGCGATGCCCTTTTGCCTGAAAAAGCAAAAGCCTCCAACGCTGCGCCAAAAGGCACAGCATCGAAGGCGGTTCTTTTTCAAGATCGCGGTTCCACTCCGGTTTGTCGCTCAGGGCCGGTAACGGCGGCCATCCGCACTGCGATACTCAAATTTCCCGCAGCGTGCTGTCCGGGCGCACTTCACACAGCGGTCTGCAAACAGGCTCCCAGCCAACGGCCCGTTTTCTCTGCCCAGACGATGCGGCGCTACTCTGCCCGGATAAACGCATTTATCCTTTTACAGCTTTATTATAATAGCCGCCGGGGCGTAAGTCAAGCGTTTGACTCCCTCTCCCGGCTGTGCTACACTGGGCAAAAACACAGACCGGAGGTTTTTTGTCATGCAGCTCCTCACCGAACGCCTTTTTCTCATTCCCCTGCGTCCGGACGGGATGCGCGCCCTTCTGGCCCGCACCACCGACCCGGAGCTTGTCCAGCCCTACACCGATATGCTGGATCTCTCCCTCGCCCACCCCGACCAGTGGGTCTGGTACACCGCATGGGGTCTCTATCAGAATGACTCCGGCGACTGGGTGGGCGACCTCTGCTTCAAGGGACTGCCCGAAAATGGCCATCCCGAGATCGGCTACGGCCTCCTGCCGGAGTACGAGCATCAGGGCTACGCCACCGAGGCCGTTCGCGCCGCCTGCCGCTGGGCCTTCGGCCAGCCCGGCGTCACCGCCGTCGAGGCCGAGACCGACCCCGGCAACACCGCCTCGCAGGCCGTCCTCCGCCGGGTGGGCTTCGTGCCCACGGGAACGATGGGCGAGGAAGGGCCGAGGTTTATTCTGCGCAAAAAGACCTGACCGCGCTGCAAAATCAACGCTTTCCCCTTTACATCTCCCCGAACTTGTGCCATAATTTACTTTATTAAAGGGAAGCTGTCCCCGGCGCGGCATTTCGGCGGCGCAGGACAGCAGAGAGGGGTAAACTGCCATGAGCAAGATCATCATTCCGGCAAACTACACGCCCGCGCTGAACCTGTACGACACCCAGCGCGCCATCGGCACGGTGAAGCGGCTGTTCGCCGACACCCTGTGCGCCACGCTGAACCTCTACCGCGTGTCGGCGCCGCTCTTCGTCGAGGCCTCCACCGGCCTGAACGACGACCTGAACGGCGTCGAGCGGAAAGTCACCTTCGACACCAAGGATAGCGGCATCGAGGTGCAGGTGGTCCAGTCGCTGGCCAAGTGGAAGCGCAAAGCCCTGAAGGACTACGGCTTCCGGGTCGGCAAAGGCCTCTACTGCGACATGAACGCCATCCGCCGCGACGAGGACATGGACAACCTCCACTCCATTTATGTGGACCAGTGGGACTGGGAGAAGGTCATCCGCGAGGAGGACCGGAACGAGACGTACCTGAAGAACGTCGTGCGCTCCATCGTGTCGGCGGTCTGCGCCACCGAGATGAACCTGCACGCCATGTTCCCCCAGCTGCAGGACCTGCCGCTCCACACCCCCAACGTCACCTTCATCACCTCACAGGAGCTGGAGGACAAGTACCCCGACCTGACCCCGAAGGAGAGGGAGAACGCCTTTGTCAAGGAGAACGGCACCACCTTCCTGATGAAGATCGGTGCCCCTCTCAAGAGCGGCAAGCCCCACGATGGCCGTGCACCCGACTACGACGACTGGGATCTGAACGGCGACCTGCTGTTCTGGAACGAGCCGCTGCAGTGCAGCTATGAGCTGAGCAGCATGGGCATCCGCGTCAGCCCCGAGAGCATGGACCGCCAGCTCACCGCCGCAGGCTGCGACGACCGCCGCACGCTCCCCTTCCACAAGGCTGTGCTGAACGGCGAGCTGCCCTACACCATCGGCGGCGGCATCGGCCAGAGCCGTCTGTGTATGCTGCTGCTGGGCAGCGCCCACATCGGTGAGGTCCAGGCCAGCGTCTGGGACGCCGCCACCCGCGAGGCCTGCGAAAAGGCAGGGATCCCGCTGCTGTAAGGCTTTTGTGGCTGGAGAGGCCAAAAAGGCCGCTGTACCCACAGACAAGGTACAGCGGCCTTTTCTTATGTCCGGAATTTCAAGCCCACTTTGCTCTTCTTTCCGTTGCCGCCCAGCCACCAGAGCAGGAAGGCATACAGAAGGTCTGTCCCAAGGATGATGGCGAACCATGTCAGCGTCTCCGGGATGGTCTGGTCATACACCCGCATAAAGGGATAGGGGCCGTCAATGGTCCCTGTAATATTCCCGTGCAGATCATACAGGCCGTATAGGACGGTCGGGACCAGCGCCCACCAGACCTGTCCCAGCGACAGGCGGGGCAGACGCTCGAAGAGCACCAGCGACAGGATGGCCAGCACCGGGTTGAGGAAGTGGTGGTAGAGCATCGAGCCGGTGAAGAGCATGATGTACCAGCCGTTGCCGTCCTCGTACATGGGGGCCAGAATGATGACCACCGTCAGGAAGGTCATGGCAAGGCAGCTGGTGGAGATGAATTTGAGCCGCTTGAGCCAGAGGGGCAGTTCCCGCCCAGTGAAAACGCAGCCCAGCTGCCACAGCCCCACCAGCAGGCAGACCGCGCCGTTGAAGATGTTGGACAGCTCGGTGTACATGGTGAACATGATGGTGCCGCCCAGCGCCCAGCTCATGGGGAGGGCAATGGTCTCGAAGTACACGATGAGGAAATTCAGGGCTGCCGAAGCCAGCTTCCGCCCGACGATGAGGATGTTTTTCAGCATCTTGCGCTCTCCTACCTGTAATTATTTGCTGCAATATCAAAGAAACGAGCGGTTTTTCCGCTCGTTTCTTTTTTACACCCGGTGAGGCGCTTATTTTGCCGTATTGATGAAGCTGCGGTTGTCCCACAGATACTTGATGCCGGAGATCGCGGTCACAGCGGCCACGCCCCAGCACAGCACAGAGGCCACATCTGCGCACTGCTGGCCCAGCACGTTTCCGGTCAGGGAGACCGTGAAGTAGTAGAAGAGGATGGTCAGCATCTGCAGCACGGTCTTCACCTTGCCCCACATATTGGCGGCGATGACCCGGCCATCCTTGGCACCGGCGGCTACCATGCGGAGTCCGGAGACAGCGAACTCACGGGCCAGAATGATGCAGAGCACCACGGGGCTGCATACGCCGTCCCGCATCATGTAGATGAAGGCCACTGTGGTCAGCAGCTTGTCGGCCAGCGGGTCGGCAAACTTGCCGAAATCCGTGACCATGTTCCACTTGCGGGCCAGATGACCGTCGAGGAAGTCGGTGAAGCTGGCCACGGCAAAGACCACGCCGGCGATGAGGTAGTAGCGGGGGTTGTAGCTCGGCGTGATATACTGGCCGAGAGAGACGAAGATCATGAACACCGGCACCAGCAGGATACGGGTCAGGGTGAGCTTATTGGGCAGATTCATACAGAATTATCCTCCAATCTGTTATTTTACGACAGTACCATACAAATCGTAAAGGTCGCTGTCCTCCACCAGCACGTCATAGAACTCGCCGGGGTAGAGCGGCTCTTCGCTGGACACGCAGACATTGCCGTCCACCTCGGGGGCGTCGGCGGCGGTGCGGCAGAGGTAGAGGCCGCTCTCGTCGTCCACGCCGTCGCAGAGGACGCGGACGGTCTGGCCCACCTTTGCGGCCTGCTTCTGGGCCATGATGCCGGTCTGGATCTGCATCACCAGCTCGGCGCGCCTGTCCTTGACCTCCTGCTCGATCTGACCGTCCATCTTGGCGGCGACGGTGTTCTCCTCAGCGGAGTAGGCAAAGCAGCCCAGACGGTCGAACTGCACCTCTTTCACAAAGCTGCACAGGTCCTCGAACTGCTCCTCTGTCTCGCCGGGGAAGCCCGCGATGAGGGTCGTGCGGAGGGTGATGTCCGGGATCTCACGGCGCAGCTTGCCGATGACCTCCAGCAGCTCAGCGCGGGTAGAGCGGCGGTTCATGTTCTTGAGGATGATGTCGTTGCAGTGCTGGATGGGCAGGTCGAGGTAGGGCAGGACCTTCTCGTTCCGCTTCATGGCAGCGATGAACTCATCGGTGATGCGCTCAGGGTAGGCGTACATGATGCGGATCCACTGGATGCCGTCGATCCGGTTCAGCTTGTCCAGCAGCTCACAGATGCTGCCCGGCTTGCCCCAGTCCTCGCCGTAGGCGGTGGGGTCCTGTGCCACGATGATAAGCTCTTTGACGCCCTCACCGGCCAGCCAGCGGGCCTCTGCCACACAGTCGGCCATCTCGCGGCTGCGCAGCGGGCCGCGGATGCCGGGGATGGCGCAGTAGTGGCAGCGGTTGTTGCAGCCCTCGGCGATCTTTAAGTACGCATAGTGGGCGGGCGTGCCGATGACGCGCTTGCCGCCCAGCGGGAAGTCCTTTTTGAGGCCGTAGCTCTCCAGATGCTCTTCGCCGCTGAACAGGCGGGCCACGATGGAGTCGATGGCCTTATTGGAGGCGCAGCCGACCACGGCGTCCACCTCGGGGATCTCCTCCTCGATCTGGCTCCGGTAGCGCTCAGCCAGACAACCGGTGACGACCACCTTCAGGTTCGGGTTCACCTGCTTGTAGGAGCAGGCCTCAAGGATGTTTTCAATGGCCTCAGTCTTGGCGCTCTCGATGAATCCGCAGGTGTTGACGAGGATGACGTCCGCCTCGCCGAGGTCGGCCACCGTCTCGTGGCCCGCAGACAACAGGATGTGGACCATGACGTCCAGATCGACCTGATTTTTCGGGCATCCAAGGGAAATACACGCAATTTTCATTCGGATAATACTCTCTTTCTCTCTTGAGGGTCTGTTATAACGACTTGATGTGGGGTTGTTTTTTTAGCTGGCTTGCGCGCTGGTGGCGCGGATTAAGTTTTTTCTTGCGGTCAAGTGGCTTGCGCTCCGCGCGGGCCAGAGGCAGGGAGGGGTGTTTCGACTCCCCCCTCCCTACCTCTGGACT
>NZ_JAJEQL010000023.1:0-37380 GCF_020687345.1 Faecalibacterium butyricigenerans | reverse complement strand
CCTCGAAAGTAGCGGGTGCTTTTCTGGTTCTCTTTTGGCACGCAAAAGAGAACTTAACCCCGCGTAACCGCGCTCTAACCCCGCGCCACTAGCGCGCGCACCCACTTAAAGAAAAACCTCCTCTGTGACGATATGTATCTTCCCCTGCTTTTCCATCACTTCCTCCTCCGGCAGCGGCTTCGGCCTTTGGGCCAGCATCCACCACCCGGCCCAGACGGCGGGGACTGCCACCGCGAGGGCCAGCCCCGGCCAGAGCACCGCCGGGTATCGCAGCGCCGCGCTGCCGGGCCAGAACACCGCCGCCGCGCAGAGCGCCTGCGCTGTCCAGCCCTCCCAGAAGATTGTCGTCCATTGTGTTTCCTGTTTCATGCTTCCTGCCTCCTTTGACCCCAATATAACGCACCCCGGACGAAAAATGAGCCGAAACGGCCCGCCACGCACAGAAAAACATCCCGGCGCGAGACCGGGATGCTTTTCTAGTTCTGGTCATGGCTCTTCCCCACCCACGAGCACACCACCCCGCATATAAGGCTCGTCGTGATGCCCGCAGCCGCAGCCGTCAACCCCCCGGTGAGGATGCCGATGGCCCCCTCCTCCTCGATGGCTGTCCGCACCCCCTTGGCCAGCAGATGCCCGAACCCCAGCAGGGGCACGGTGGCCCCACAGCCCGCGAACTCCGCCAGCGGCCCATACCACCCCACCGCCGAAAGGATGACGCCCGCCACCACATAGCCCGTCAGGATGCGGGCCGGGGTCAGGCCGGTGAGGTCGATGAGCAGCTGGCCGATGACGCAGATGCCGCCGCCCACCACGAAGGCCCAGAAGTAATTCATCCGTTTTCCTCCTTCTGCTGCGGGCTGCGCAGCTCCACAAGATGGGCGATGGCCGGGATGCTCTCCTTCTGCAAAAAGGTCGTCTGGCTCATCAGTGCGCCGGTGGCGATAAAGAGCGCCCGCTTCTGCGTCCCCCGCTTGAGGCGGGGCAGGATATGCCCGCAGAGGACGGAGGCGCTGCAGCCCGGCCCGGAGCCGCCGCTCTTCACGGTCTGCTCGGTGGCATCGTAGAGGATGCAGCCGCAGTCCACATGGTTCTTGAGCAGCAGTCCCTCCGCCGCCAGCAGGTCGCGGAGGAGCTGGCTCCCCACATGGCCGAGGTCACCGGTGTAGATGCGGTCAAAGTCCTCCGGAGCGCTGCCGGTGTCCTTCAGATAGTGCAGAAGGGTGGCTGCGGCCGCAGGGGCCATGGCCGCGCCCATGTTGTTGATGTCTTTTATCTTATAGTCCTGCACCCGCCCGAAGGTGACGGCACAGAGCTGCACCCCCTCGCCCGCAGGCCGCAGCAGGCAGGCTCCCGCCGCCGTGGCCGTCCACTGGGCCGTGGGCGTCCGCACCGCACCGTAGCTCAGCGGCGTGCGGAACTGGCGTTCTGCCGCGCAGAAATGGCTGGACGTCATGGCCAGCAGGCCGTCGGCCATCCCGGCGCTGCACAGCGCCGCGCCGAGGCCCAGCGCCTCGGCCATCGTGCTGCACGCGCCGAACAGGCCCGCGAAGGGGATGCCCAGCTCCCGCATGGCGTAACTGGATGCGGTGCACTGGGCCTGCAAGTCCCCCGCCAGCACGAGGCTTACCTTTTCGGGGGTCGTCTGGGCCTTTTTAAGGCAGAGCCGCGCCGTTTGCAGGGCCAGCTCCTTTTCGGCGGCTTCCCAGCTGGACTGGCCGAAGAAGTTGTCGGCACTCAGCGCATCGAAGCAGGCGGCGAGGGGGCCTTCGCCCTCCTTTTTGCCGCCGATGGCCGCATGCGCCGCCACGACGGGCGGCGTCTGGAACAAAAGGGTATCTCCGCGGCGTGCGGCCATACAGTTTCCTCCTTTATGGGGCTGATTTTATCCGCTTTTTGTGGTATACTGGGGTTTCGGCAGGCGGATGCAATTTTCGCACCCTCTCCTGCGTATTCTGGACAGAGAGCTGTTTTATCCAAGCAGCCAGCAGACGCTGCCGTAGAGCACCGCCGCCAGCGTGCCGTAGACGATGACCGGCCCGGCGATGAGGAACATCTTCGCGCCGGTGCCCAGCACCCGGCCCTCGGTCTTGAACTCGATGGCCGCACTGACCACTGCGTTGGCGAAGCCTGTGATGGGCACGAGGGTGCCCGCGCCCGCCTTCGCGGCCAGCTTCTGGTAGAGGCCCAGCGTCGTCAGCAGGGCCGACAGCACCACCAGCGTGCAGCTGGTGAGGGTGCCGGCCAGTTCTTTGTCCAGCCCCATGGTCAGATACCACCCCCGCAGCACCTCGCCCAGCAGGCAGATGCCGCCGCCCACGCAGAACGCCCAAAGGCAGTCTCTGCCCAGCGGCGAGGGCGGGCCGACCCGGCGCACCCTGCGCCCGTATTCCTCAGCCGACATTTTCATCCTGTTCGCCTCCCGGGAATAGGATGTCCTCCCCTGTGGAAAAATATACACACCCAACCGGAAAGAAGGTCTTTTATGAATCCCTCCACTCCTCATCCTCAGCGCCGACGCCTCACCCGCGCTGAGCTGCGCCGCCGCAGGCGCAGACGTGCCATCCGCCGGGTGGCCGGGCTTACTCTGATGCTCTGCGTCGCCGCGGGCGGCGTCTCCTTCCTGCTCACCCGCCGCGCCGCCATCCCCAGCGCCTCGGCGGCGTCTGCGGCCCCTCTCCCGGCGCAGAGCGCCCCGCAGGAGGCCGCAGCGTCCAGCGTCCCCGAGAACACCGCCCCCTCCAACGCCCTCGGCCTCACCGCCGACGAGGCCCGCGCCCTGCTGGCCGACCCGCTGATGGTGCTGGTGAACCACACCAACAAGATGCCGGACGACTACACCTTTGACACCAAGGAGTGCGGCTCTGCCACCGCCGTGAACAAGACTCTCCAGACGGCGGCCTGCGACGCCTTCCTCGCCATGCAGAAGGCCGCAGCCGCCGACGGCGTCACCGTCTGGATGCAGAGCGGCTACCGCAGCGTCAAGTACCAGACCAGCCTCTACGAGAAAAAGACCCAGTACTACCTCAACAAGGGCTATGACAACGCCGCTGCCAAGGAAAAGGCCGCAGCCGTCGTCAACCCTCCGGGCTACTCCGAGCACAACTGCGGCCTCGCCGCCGACCTGAACAGCCCCGAGCACACCGGGCTGGACGAAGGCTTCGAGAACACCGCCGCTTTCCGCTGGCTCTGTGCACACGCCGGGGACTACGGCTTCATCCTCCGCTACCCGAAGGACGCCGAGGACAAGACCGAGATCATCTACGAGCCGTGGCACTGGCGGTATGTCGGCGTCGAAAATGCGGCCCGGATCAACGCCAGCGGCCTCTGCTTCGAGGAGTATATCCAGACGCTGCGGGACATCGCGGCCGAAGGCTGACCCGACCGGTGAAGAAAAGGTTAAAAATCTTGCAGTTCGTTTGCAATCCGAACCTCGTTATGATAGACTGATAAGGGTCTTGGGCCGACGCTTTTCGGTGCGGCCGGGCCTTGGAAATTTAACGACAAAAGAGGGAAATCTTCTATGAATATTCGTCTGAAACTCGTCCTTTCTGCTGCTGCGCTGGCTGCGGGCTGTGTCCTGCTGACAGGCTGTGGCGGCTCTGCCTCCTCTGCATCCTCTGCGGCCTCCTCCGGGGCTGCCAGCCAGAGCGCCTCTGAGCCTGCTGCTTCCGTCTCCGCCGAGGAGAACGGCGCTTCCGACGCCGTGGCCTCTGCCGTGGACGCCCTGCTGGAAACGAACCCCATCTCCAACCAGTTTGAGATCACGGCCATGAACATCGAGTACGACTTCGGCCTGAAGGCCGACGATGTCACCAGCTACAAGGGCATCAAGAGCAACGACAACGGCGACGCCGGCCTCGTGCTGGCCATCCAGCCCGCCGCAGGCAAGGCACAGGATGTCATGGACACCCTCAAGACCTACCAGCAGGATCAGGTGGCCTTCTACGGCAACTACGCCGAGTTCGCGGAGGCACAGTCCAACGTGGAGAATGCCATCATCGACGGCAGCGACGACCTCGTGGTGATGGTCATCGCCTCCAACGGCTGCTCTGCCGACCTGACCAGCGCCGTCAACGGCGTTCTGGGCAAGTAAAGAAGCGCTTCCGGGCCGGTGCCGCAGCGGCATCGGCCTTTTTCGCTTTGGTAAAACCTCTCACGCAGCGCCTCCCGGCGCTGTCCGCTCCCCCCACCGGGGAAAGTCCGAAAGGAGACTGACGCCGTGGTCTTCAGCACCATCATCTTTCTGCTGCGCTTTCTGCCCATCACGCTGGCGCTCTATTACCTCGCGCCCCCGAAGCTCAAAAACACCGTCCTCTTCCTGTGCAGCCTCGTGTTCTACTGCTGGGGCGAGGTGCGGTTTTTCCCGGTCATGCTGGCTCTCATCCTTATCAACTACCTCTGCGGACTCGGGCTTGAGCGCTTCGACCGGAACCGGACGGCCCGCCTCGTTCTGCTGCTCATCGCACTGGCGGGCAGCCTCGGGATGCTCTTCTACTTCAAGTATGCAAACTTTGTGCTCAGCAGCCTCAACGCCCTCTTCGGCACCAGCTTTGCGTCCATCCCGGGCATCAGCGTGCTGCCGCTGGGCATCAGCTTCTACACCTTCCAGACCCTCTCCTACACCATCGACGTCTACCGCCGGGACGTAAAGACCGAGCACAACATCATCGACTTCGGCGCTTACGTCGTCATGTTCCCCCAGCTCATCGCAGGCCCCATCGTCAAGTACCGGGACGTCTCCGACCGCCTCCACGTCTACAAAGGCCGCTATAACTTAAAGCAGATCGAGGAGGGCATGACCTTCTTCACCTTCGGTCTGGCGAAGAAAGTCCTGCTGGCCGACGCCGTCGGCGCCCTCTGGACCGACATCATCGGGGTAGCGGACAGCCCCTCCGTCTCCTTCGTGGGCCTTGCCAACGCCTCCACTCCGCTGGTCTGGCTGGGCGTCATCGCCTACTCCTTACAGCTCTATTTCGACTTTTCCGGCTACTCCATGATGGGCATCGGCATGGGCAAGATGCTGGGCTTCGACTTTCCCCAGAACTTCAACTACCCTTATATCTCCGCCTCCATCACCGAGTTCTGGCGGCGCTGGCACATGACCCTCTCGGGCTGGTTCCGGGAGTATGTCTATATCCCCCTCGGCGGCAACCGGAAGGGCCTCCGGCGTCAGATCTTCAACCTCTTCGTCGTCGAGCTGCTCACGGGCATCTGGCACGGCGCGAACTGGAACTTCATCTGCTGGGGCTTATACTATTTCGTGCTGCTGGCTCTGGAAAAGCTCTTCCTGCTGCCCTATCTGAAGAAGGGCAGGGTCTGGCCCCATCTCTACACCCTCTTCCTCGTGGTGGTGGGCTGGGCCATGTTCGTGGGCAACGACGCGGGCGTGGAGTTCGGGCTGCTGTTCCAAAAGCTCTTTATCCCCTCCGGCGGCGTGATGCCCCTTTACTTCCTGCGCAACTACGGCGTGCTGCTGGCGGTCTCTGTCCTCTGCTGCACCCCGCTCATCGAAAAGCTGTGGGACCGGCTTTCCCGCCATGCCGTCACCAAGGCGCTGACCATTCTGGCCCTCCTGACCATCTCGATGGCCTATGTCGTGGGCAGCACCAACAGCCCGTTCCTGTATTTCAACTTCTAAGAGGAGGCGCAAACGATGGCGAAACATTCGAAGCGCTCTGCTTCCATCTTCCGTTACCCGGTGCTGCTCGCATTCAGCCTGTTTTTCGTGGGGCTGTTCGCCCTCGACCTCGTCACCCCGGACAGGGCCTATAGTGAGCTGGAAAACACCACCCTCTCCCAGCGGCCCAGCCTGTCCAGCTTCTCGGCAGACGGCCTGAACAAGTTCTTCACGGCCTACACCAAGTACGTCAAGGATCAGGTGGCGGGCCGCGACAACTGGGTCGCCCTCCAGAGCACCGTAGAGACCAAGGTGATGCAGAAGGAGCAGAGCGGCGGCATCCTGCTGGGCAAAGAGCATATGATGTTCCCCCGCACCTACGGTCTGGTCTCCAGCGAGACGCGCACCCTGCCCAAGAATACAGCCGCCCTTGAAGCCCTCTGCCAGCGGTACCCGGGCCTCGTCAATGTGATGCTGGTGCCTGCGGCGTCCGCTGTCTACCCTGAGAATGTCCCCGCAGGCGCTCCCCTGCTGGACGAGGACCGTTATCTCGACGCTCTCTCGGAGGCCGTGCAGACCGCCGGAGGCCGGTTTGTGGACGTGCGGCAGACCCTCGCCGACCACAAGGGCGAATATATCTACTACCGCACCGACCACCACTGGACGAGCACCGGCGCATACTACGCCTACCAGCAGCTCTGCACCGCACTGGGCCTTACGCCCTTTGACCCCTCGGCCCATACAGCCCGGACGGCAGAGGGCTTCTACGGCACCCACTACTCCAAGGCCCGGACGCCCGACGCCGAGCCGGACACCATCACCTACTACGACCTGCCCAACGCCCTGACCATCTACACCGTCACCGCCCCGGGCCAGCCCGCCGAGGGCGAGACCACCGGCCTCTACGACACGGACAAGCTTTCCGTCTACGACAAGTACGCCATGTTCCTCCACGGCAACAACGGCCTGAGCCGCATCAAGGGCGACGGCACCGGGCGCGGTCGAATTTTGGTCATCAAGGACAGCTACGCCAACTGCTTCGTGCCCTACCTGACGGCCAACTATGCCGACATCGACGTGGTGGACTTCCGCAACTACAACTACGGCCTCGACCAGCTCATCGCGGACAACGGCTATGACCAGATCCTCGTGCTCTACAGCTTCGACAGCTTCAAGAGCGACCCCTACCTCTACCGGGCTGGTGCCGCAGGCTGACGCTGGGAATTATTGCAGTGCTTTTCCACAAACTTCAGGGCTGTTTTTCATGCATTTTCCCGGGTTTTTGTCGTTTCTAGCCAAAACACTTGCACAAAACACGGCCTTGTAGTAGAATGATGCTGACAGAGAATATGGTTCTGTCTGAGGGAAATTCAGGCGGTGTACCGCCTGCTGATACAAAAGGAGTGTTTCACCTATGAAGAAATATATGGAGCTTCCCGCTGGTTATACCGCCCTTTCCGAAGATGAGATGACCTACACCTCCGGCGGCAGCGCTGTGGGCGGTGTCGTCACCGTCGTGGGCGTCGCTGTTCTGGCTTCCAGCTATGTCTGGGGCATCTCGCAGGCCAAGGATTGGCTCAGTGTTTCCAGCAACCGCAAGGGCAACCTCTTCACCGTGCTGGGCCGTGCGTCCGACGCCCTCAGTGAGGATATGTCCAAGTCCCCCTCCAACTTCCTGCGTGACACGGTGGCCGCCGGTACGGTCATCGCTCTTGCCCCCCTGAGCGCCATCCTGCTCATCCTGTAAGCTTCCCCCGCGGCGTTCCGTAAGCTTCGCCTCTCTCTTGAAAAAACGATGCACCGTGCATCGTTTTGGGATATTGTTCGTAAAGGAGTGCTACTATGGAAAACATCATGATGCTTCCCGCTTCCTATTGCGTGATGAACGAAGAGGAAATGACCTATACCTCTGGTGGTGCCAACATCGTTCAGGCAGCTGCTGCTGTTTTTATCCCGTTCTACGGATGGTTCGCCGGTGTCGCCGGTGTGCGCGACTATCGGAAGTCTCATCCGAAGGACTGGACCAGCACTGGCCCGGATGCTCTGACCCGTTATATGGATAAGAGCGTCGCCAATGCATTCTACGGCCTCGGCTGCACCTTCTGGACGGTGTCCAGCTGCTTCACGGGCGTCGGCCTCTTGATCAACGCACTTGTCATCTTCAGCTGATAAGTCAGGAGACTCCAAAGAACAACAAAGGCGGGTGCCCTTCCCCATCGGGAAGGGCACCCGCCCTCTTTTTACGTTTTACTGGAACATATCCTTCAGCTTCTTGAAGAAGCCCTTGCGCTTTTCGTAATTCTCTTCTTTCAGAGTGCCCTCGAACTTCTTCAGAGCGTCGCGCTGGGTCTTGCTGAGCTTCTTGGGGATCTCGACCTCGCACCTGACGTACATATCACCCCGGCCCCGGCCATTCAGGTACTGGATGCCCTTGCCCCGCAGGCGGAAGGTGGTGCCGCTCTGGGTACCCTCGGGCACAGTGACCTCCACCTTGCCGTCGATCGAGGGCACGGTGATGCTGTCGCCCAGAACCGCCTGACTGTAGGTGATGGGGACGATGACGTAGACATCGTAGCCGTCGCGCTGGAACACCTCGCTGGGACGGACCGTGACCATCACGATGACGTCACCGGCGGGGCCGCCGTTGGCACCGGCGTCGCCCATGCCCCGCAGTGCAAAGCTCTGATCGTCGTCGATGCCCATGGGGATGGACACCTCCAGCGTCTTCTTTGCTGCGGTCTTGCCGCTGCCGTGGCAGCTCTTGCAGGGGTTCTTGACCAGCTTGCCCTTGCCGCCGCAGCGGGAGCAGGGCTGCTGGGTCTGCATGACACCGAAGGGCGTGCGCTGCTGACGGATGACGAAGCCTCTGCCGCCGCAGTCGGGGCAGGTCTCAGGGCTGCTGCCGGCAGCGCAGCCGCTGCCGTGGCACTCGGTGCACTCCTGCTGACGGGTGATGGTGATGTTCTTCTTGCAGCCATGCACCGCCTCGTCAAAGCTCAGGGTGATGCGCACCCGGATGTCCTGACCCTTGCGAGGGGCGTTGGGGTTCGCGGAGCGGGCCGAGCCGCCAAAGCCGCCGAAACCGCCGCCAAAGATGTCGCCGAAGATGTCGCCCAAGTCCACACCGTCGCCGCCGAAACCGCCGCCGAAGCCGCCCGGGCCGCCGCCGTTCTGGGCCGCATAGTTGGGGTCAACTCCGGCAAAGCCGTACTGGTCGTAGAGCTGGCGCTTCTTCTCATCGGAGAGCACCTCGTTTGCCTCGTTGATCTCCTTGAACTTTTCCTCGGCTTCCTTGTCGCCGGGGTTGTAGTCCGGGTGGTACTTCATGGCCAGCTTGCGGTAAGCCTTCTTGATCTCCGCATCGGTAGCCGTCTTGGATACACCCAGCACTTCGTAGTAATCGCGTTTCTCCTGTGCCATAATCCAATCACCTCTCATGTAGCAGCAACCTCCCTGTTCCAGCAGCGCGCTGCTGTTTCCCGTGCAGCGAGACTGAGAGGTCCTCTATAACCAGCAAGAGCCGCCCCGGCAAAACCGGAGCGGCTTTTGCTATTCTACGCGTGCGTCCGCCGGTTTGGCCGGGCACACACTGCTGTGTCTCAGATCAGACTTCCTTGAAATCTGCGTCCACAACGCCGTCATCGTTCGGCTTCTGCTGGTCGTTTGCGCCAGCGTCGGGGCCGGGCTGTGCGCCTGCGGCCTGCTGGGCAGCAGCGGCAGCCTGATACATCTTCTCAAAGACATGGCTCAGAGCGTCCTGCTTTGCCTTGATGTCGTCGATGGAACCGGACTGGACAGCGGTCTTCAGCTCGGCCAGCTTTGCCTCAGCCTCGCTCTTGACGTCGGCGGGCATCTTGTCGCCGTTCTCCTTCAGCATCTTCTCCGTCTGGAAGACCATCTGGTCGGCACCGTTGCGGATGTCCACTTCCTCGCGCTTCTTCTTATCGTCGGCAGCAAACTGCTCTGCTTCCTTCACAGCCTTGTCGATGTCGTCCTTGGACATATTGGTCGAAGCAGTGATGGTGATGTTCTGCTCCTTGCCGGTGCCCAAATCCTTTGCGCTGACCTTCACGATGCCGTTTGCATCAATATCGAAGGTGACTTCGATCTGAGGCACGCCGCGGGGAGCCGGAGCGATGCCGTCCAGATGGAAGACGCCGAGGCTCTTGTTGTCCCGTGCGAACTCACGCTCGCCCTGCAGGACGTTGATCTCAACCGAGGGCTGGTTGTCCGCAGCAGTCGAGAAGACCTGACTCTTGTGGGTGGGGATGGTGGTGTTGCGCTCGATGATCTTGGTGCAGACGCCGCCCAGAGTCTCGATGCCGAGGCTCAGAGGAGTGACATCCAGCAGCAGCAGACCCTTGACGTCGCCCTGCAGGACGCCGCCCTGAATGGCAGCACCGACAGCCACGCACTCATCGGGGTTGATGCCCTTGAACGGCTCGCAGTTCAGCTCTTTCTTGACTGCATCGTAGACGGCGGGGATACGGGTGGAGCCGCCGACCATCAGGACCTTCTTCAGATCCGATGCGCGCAGGCCTGCATCCTGCAGAGCCTTGCGGACAGGGGTCATGGTGCGATCGACCAGATCCGCAGTCAGCTCATTGAACTTTGCGCGGGTCAGGGTCATGTCGAGGTGCTTGGGGCCGGTAGCGTCGGCGGTGATGAAGGGCAGGTTGATCTGGGTGCTCATTGCGCTGGACAGCTCGATCTTTGCCTTCTCGGCAGCCTCCTTCAGGCGCTGTGCGGCCATCTTATCCTTGCGCAGGTCGATGCCGTTCTCGGTCTGGAAGGCGTCTGCCATCCAGTCGATGATGCGCTGGTCGAAGTCGTCGCCGCCCAGATGGGTATCGCCGTTGGTGGCCAGAACTTCGGTAACGCCGTCGCCCATCTCGATGATGGAGACATCGAAGGTGCCGCCGCCCAGATCGTAGACCATGATCTTCTGGTCATCTTCCTTATCGATGCCGTAGGCCAGAGAAGCGGCGGTCGGCTCGTTGATGATACGCTTGACGTTCAGGCCGGCGATGGTGCCTGCGTCCTTGGTGGCCTGACGCTGGCTGTCGTTAAAGTAGGCAGGAACGGTGATGACAGCCTCGGTGACAGGCTCGCCCAGATAAGCCTCGGCGTCAGCCTTCAGCTTCTGCAGGATCATCGCGCTGATCTGCTGGGGGGTGTACTCCTTGCCGTTCAGGGTCACCTTGTGGTCGGTGCCCATCTGACGCTTGATGGAGGACACGGTGTTCTCGGGGTTGGTGATGGCCTGACGCTTTGCGACCTGACCGACCAGACGGTCGCCGGTCTTGGTGAAGCCAACAACAGACGGGGTGGTGCGTGCGCCCTCAGAGTTTGCGATGACGACAGGCTCGCCGCCCTCCATGACAGCCACGCAGCTATTCGTAGTACCAAGGTCAATACCAATGATTTTGCTCATAAATGAAGTCTCCTCTCAAAAGAACTTGTTTATCTCATGCTCGATGTGTGAAGCGGATGTCTTATCTTCAAAACCCTTGCGGGTCTCTGCGATGTCACTCGGCCACCACGACGGTCGCGTGGCGGACGATCTTGTCGCCCAGCTTGTAGCCCTTCTGGTACACCGTGATGACGGTGCCGCTCTCCTGCCCGTCCGGGGCGGGGATCTGCTGGACGGCGTTCATGATGTTGGGGTCGAAGGGCTTGCCCAGCGCCTCGATCTCCTCCACATGGAGGGCATCCAGCGCCTTGGCAGCCTTATCCAGCGTCATGATGACGCCCTTCTTGTAATTCTCGTCGGTGGTGGGAGCGTTGGCCGCCATCTCCAGCGTGTCAAGGATGGGGATGATCTGATTCACGGCAAAGGACACACCATCGTTGAACTTCTGGTCAGCCTCGCGGGTGGAGCGCTTGCGGTAGTTCTCGTACTCCGCTGCCATCCGCAGCAGCTGGTCTTTCGCCTGTGCGGCATTCTTCTCGGCCGCGTCGAGCTTCGCCTTCACGGCGTCCATCTCGCGGGCCTTCTTGTTGAACCAGCCATCTTTCTTCTTGGCGTCTGCCGGTTCTGCCTCGGCCTCCTGCTCGGGGGCTGCGGCGGTCTCGGGCGCTTCCTGAGGTGCGGCTTCGGTCTCCTTCGCTTCCTGCTCGGGAGCTTCTGCCGTCTTCTTCGTCTCTTCGCTCATTCCAGATCCTCCTTATATATCACAGTCCGCCGGGGTGCGGCCATCTGCGGGGTGTCTTTTCGTTTGCCGCTCATACCCTCGCCAAGCTCATCGGCGAAGAGGTGGAGCAGCGGCATCAGCTTCTGGAAGGGCATCCGGGTCGGCCCGATGAGGGCCACCGTGCCCCACAGCCCGCCGCCCACAAGGTAGCGGTCGCTGACGATGCACAGGCCGGGGATCTGAGGCTCCAGATCCTCGCCCAGCAGCACGCTCTCACTGCGCTCTGCCGGGGGTGCGATGATGTGGGCGGCCTGCTCCTCGTCGTTCAGCAAGGTGAGGATGTCGCCCACCCTGCCCTCCAGCTGAGGCCAGTCCAGCAGGTGCTGCTCACCGCCCAAGAATACATGGGGCTGTGCGGAGTCCTGCAAAATCGCGGCTGCGGCGCTGATGACCGGCACAAGCTCCGGGTCGATCTGGCTGCACAGCTCGGCGAGCAGCCGGCTCGAAAGATCCACCGGCGCAACGAAGGTCAGGTTGCGGTTGAGCAGCGCGGCCAGCGCAGCGGCATTCTCCCGGGAAAGCCCGGTGCGGACCCGCGCCACACGGGTGCGGACGTAGCCTGCCGTCGTGACGGCCAGCACAGCCGCCGCGCTGCGGCCCACCTGAACGACTTCGTAGTGGGCGACGCAGAGGTCTTCGGCGCAGGGGGTGCTGACCGCGGCGGTGCAGCCGCTGATGGCGGCCAGCGCCTTGGCGGCACCCTGTGCCAGCTTTTCCGGCTCATGGTCAAGGCTGGCGAAGACGGCCTCCACCCGGGCGCGGGTCACGCGGTCCAGCGGCTGGTCGTCGGTCAGCAGATTATCGAGATAATAACGGTAGCCCTTGGCACTGGGGACACGGCCCGCGCTGGTGTGGGGCTGCTCCAGCAGACCCAGCTTGGTCAGCGCCGCCATTTCGTTGCGCAGCGTGGCGCTGGACACGGCCATATCAAAATAGTTTGCCAGCACACTGCTGCCCACAGGCTCGCCCTCGAGGCCATACAGCGCCACGATCGCCTGCAAGACTCGCTGCTTGCGTGCATCCATCGTCATAGCGCCTGCCTCCTTCTTGGCTTTTGTTTCTTTAGCACTCCATCTTCCTGAGTGCTAAGACCATTATAGCCAAAATTTTTTCCCTGTCAATAGCTTCTCGAAAAAGTTTATAAAGATTCATAATTCTGTCATAAAACCAGCGGGAGGCCCCCTTTCCGGTATAAAGAGAGCTTCCCGCTTGACAACGCCCGGCAGGGCGGCTATACTTATTTATAGAAAAGGCGCTGTCTGCAACATGGCCAGCTCCTTACCCGTATGTCAAAAAAGATTGACTGACAGAGTGTGGGAACTTAGGCGGTCAATCTTTTTTGTTATGTTCTCTGTCCTCATGAGAAATCTTCCAAGTGATCTCGAAAGTCACGTGGACGGCATCGACGAGCAGCACCAGCAAGCTGATGATGACCGCCAGCAGCGCAAAGGTTTCTGTCAGAGACATGACACATCCCTCCCTTCACCAACAGACGGCTCCGGGAAAGGTTTTTGCTAACAAAAAAGGTCCATTCCCGGACGCCTGTTTCGCTCCAAAGAGTAAAACAAATCGTCAGGGTAAGGAAGCTTGACCACCTGCATTTGCAGACAGCGCCTCGCTGCCAGAGGCAGCATCCAAAGGATACCATAAAAAGCGCGTGAACACAAGGTTTCACGCGCTTTTTATGCTTTTATAGCCTCATTCCTCCATCTGCTTTGCCAGAAATGCTGCCGCCACGGCCACGGCCTTCTGCTGGGCGGGGTCAGGCTGCTGGGCGCGGTCCTCGGCCAGCAGCCCGACGACCCCGGTGACATCCCCCGCCGCGATGATGGGCCACGCACAGAGCAGAGGCCGCAGCGAACCCTCACAGGGCAGCAGGACGTGCTCCGGGTCGCCCTCGCTGAGGTAGGGCTTGCGGGACTCCATCACCCGTTCCAGCGGCTGGCTGACACTGCGGTCGGCAAGGTCGCGCCGGCCTGCCCCTGCGGCGGCGAGGATGCGGTCGCGGTCGGCCACGAAGGCCGTAAGGGCAAAGCTTCGGCTCAGCACCTCCACATACTGCACCGCCACCCCGTGCAGCTCCCCCACCGGGGAATACTTCTTGAAGATGACCTCGCCCTCGCCGGTGGTGAAGATCTCGAGGGGGTCGCCGCGGCGGATGCGCTGGGTGCGGCGGATCTCCTTCGGGATGACCACCCGGCCCAGCTCATCGATGCGGCGGACGATTCCGGTTGCTTTCATCTGGTGTACCTTCCTTCCCATTCTTTGCTTTCGGATGCGGTACAGTTATTATGTGGAAACGAGAGGGAAATATACACCTACCCGCCCTCTGTTTGCCAAACCGGAGCAGCTATGATACAATGAACTCATCTCAGAAGCTGGTTTGCTTCTGAACACGGCTTCTTGGAAAGGATGGACAGAGGATGCAGCATATCCTTGTTTTAGGCGGCGGCGCAGCGGGTCTGGCCGCTGCGCTGGCGGCAGCGCAGACCGCCAAGGGCAGCGCCCACATCACCGTACTGGACAGAAACGCAAAGGTGGGCAAAAAGCTTCTGGCCACCGGCAACGGGCGCTGCAACCTCGACAACCGGGACATCTCGCCCGAGCGGTATTTCACCAGCAGCCCCAAGGCCCTGCGCCGCCTGCTGGACGCCGTGAACGAGGCCGCGCCGCTGGCGTGGTTCGAGGGCCTCGGCCTCTATCCCCGCACCGACGAGGCCGGGCGGGTGTACCCCTACTCCAATCAGGCGGCAGACGTGCTGGCCCTGCTGGAACACCATCTGGCCGCGCTTGGCGTCGAGCTTCGCACCGGCTGCACCGTCCGGAGCCTGAGCCAGAGCCGGGGCGGCTACGACCTCCAGTTCGAGACCGAAGCGGGCCGCGAAAGCCTGCGGGCCGATGCCGTCATCTGCGCCATGGGCGGCGAAGCCGGGCCGCAGTTTGGCACCGACGGCTTCGGCACCCGGTTCGCCGCCCAGTGCGGCGGGCGGATGGCCCCCCTCTACCCCTGCCTGACGGCCTTACAGTGCGCCCGCCCCCGCAAGTCGCTGGCCGGCATCCGGGCCAAGGGCTGCGCCAGCCTGTTGGACGGCACCGATGGCCGGATGCTTGCCCGGGAAATGGGCGAGGTGCAGTTCACCGATTACGGACTCTCCGGCATCTGCATCATGCAGCTGTCGGGCCTGCTGGCCCCGGGCCGCGGCCCGAAGCAGCCCGTCGTAGCCCTCGACCTCTTCCCCGCCCTGAGCGAGGCGGAGCTGTCCGCCCTCTTCGCCCGGCGGGCCGGGCTTCTGGGCGGCGCAGCGGAGTTCTGGCTGGGGCTTCTGCCCGCGAAGCTGGGCCGCGCCCTCTGGGCCGACGCCGGGCTGCCCGAAGACGCCCGCGCCCTGCCCGCTTCGGCGTGGCCGAAGCTCGCCGCCGCGGCCAAGTGCTGGCGGTTCGAGGGGCTGACCCCCTGCGGCTGGAAGCAGGCCCAGACGACCGGCGGCGGACTGCTGCTGGACGAGGTGGAGGACGACTTCCAGTTCAAGGGCTGTCCGGGCCTTTACTTCGTGGGCGAGACGCTGGACTGCGCGGGCAGCTGCGGCGGCTACAACCTCCACTGGGCCTTCGGCAGCGGCATCCTCGCCGGCCGGTCGGCGGCGAAGCGCCGCCCCGCCCCTGCCCCCCGGAAAAAGAAAAAGACCTGAAGCAGCACAAGACCCCGGAGGGCATTTCTCCGGGGTCTTGTTTTCTGCGTTATTCGTTCGCCGCTTTCTCCAGCTCTGCGGCCTCGGCGGCAGCTTCCGCCTCTTCTTCCTTCTGATACTCCGCAAAGGCCGACCACATCGGCTCGATGTCCTCGCCCCGGACGCGGCGGGCGAAGTAGTTCTTGGTGATGTCCACCACAGTGCCGGACAGCGCCAGCACACCGATGAGGTTCGGGATCATCATCAGGCCGTTGAAGGTGTCGGAGAGGTCCCACGCAAGGCCCAGCTTCATGGTCGCACCCACGACGGTCATCCCCACAAAGACGACCTTGTAGATACGGCTGCCTGCCGTGCCGAAGAGGTACTCGACGGCCTTGGTGCCGTAATGGCTCCAGCCGAGGGTGGTGGAGTAGGCAAACAGCAGGATGGACACCGCGATGAACTTGGGGCCGAAGCTGCCGAACGCCGCCGTGAAGGCCTGCCCCACCAGTGCATTGTCCTGCACTCCCGCAAGGACAGCGCCGCTCTCGAGGTCTACCACGCCGGTGGTCAGGATGACGAGGGCCGTCAGGGTGCAGACCACGATGGTGTCGGCAAAGACCTCGAACACGCCCCACATTCCCTGATGCACCGGTTCTTTGACGTTGGAGGCCGAGTTGACCATGACCGCAGAGCCGAGTCCGGCTTCGTTGGAGAACGCGCCCCGCTTGAAGCCCCATGTGATGGTCTGGCTGATGCCGTAGCCCAGCGCGCCGCCGCCTGCGGCGTTCAGATTGAATGCGCCCCGGAAGATCGCCGCCAGCGCCGCCGGGATATTGCCTGCGTGCATGACCACGATGATGAACGCGCCCGCGATGTAGAACAGGGCCATCAGGGGCACCAGCTTCTCGGTGACAGCGGCCACCCGCTTGAGTCCGCCGATGACGATGAGGGCCGTGACCACCATCAGCGCAAGGCCGGTGGCAAGGTAGGGCAGATGGAACGCGGCGTTCATGTTGCCCGCGATGGAGTTGATTTGGCTCATGTTGCCGATGCCGAAGGAGGCAAGGATGCAGAAGCAGGCGAACAGGACGGCCAGCACCCTGCCCACCGTCTTACAGCCGGGCTTTGCGCCCAGACCGTCGGTAAGGTAGTACATCGCGCCGCCGGACCACTCGCCCTTCTCGTTCTTGCGGCGGTAGTAGACGCCCAGCACGTTCTCGGCGAAGCTGGTCATCATGCCCAGCAGCGCCATGACCCACATCCAGAAGATGGCCCCCGGGCCTCCCGAGACGATGGCCGTGGCCACGCCCACGATGTTGCCGGTGCCGATGGTGCCCGCCAGCGCCGTGCACATACTCTGGAACTGGCTGATGGCCATGTCCTCCTTGCTGGTGTGGGCGGTGACGTCCTTATTGGTAAAGATGGCGCCGATGGTGTGCCGGAGCCAGTAGCCCATCCTCCGGAACTGGAAAAAACCGGTGCGGATGCTGAGCCAGAGGCCGGTGCAGAACAGCAGCGCCAGACCGAACGGCCCCCAGACGAAGCCGTTGACCACGTTGTTGATCCGCGTGACGATGTCTACCATAGGAATCCTCCTCCAAATATCCCAAACAAAATGCGGGCAGAACCTCTTTCCCAAAGGCTCTGCCCGCAAAAAACGCAGCGTATGACTCCGCGCAGGATATGCTTCCTGCGCAAAAGACGTTTGCTCTGTCCTTCTGCCTGAGAGATCGGCCCATTCGGCCTTACACCTTCGGCACCCGCTTTCTGCGGGCTTCTCCAGAGTGCGGCACACCCGGCGCACCGGGCGGCACATCTTGTGATTTCGTTCTCCCTTTATGCACAGCTGTGCACAGTAGAAAAACTTTATCATATTTTCGGCTTCTTGGCAAGCCTTTCACCGCATTTTACGCTCCGGTTTCATCTTTTATTCCGGAAGGTGAATTTTATTTTGGTATGACTTTCTCTTGTCTTTATCGGTCGATGGGCGGCACATCGTCGGGGCTGCCCAGTGCGTCCAGCCACTCCTCAGCCTTCAGCTGGGGCGGCAGGTGGGGCACCGGCTCACCGTCCGGGTCGTCATCGGGCGGGGGCACGAGGTCTTCCGGGCCTTCCGCGCCCTCAAAGCCGTGGGCGAGGCCGTCCGGGCTGGCGTCGCCGTCACGGCGTGCGGTTTCGCAGCAGTCCAGCCCCTCGTAGGCACTGGCGGGGCCGAGGTCGAGCCAGAAGTCCTCCCGCTCTTCCTTGCTGGGGGTATCATCGAATTTCATAGCGTTTCCCTCCTTTTCTGCATAAAGCTTCCCCCGCCCGGCCATGCTTTATGCAGTTTTTTGCAGGGAGGCAGAGGAATGAACGCAAAAGGTTGGAGGCCCTTCTGGGCCGCGCTGCTGGCAGGGCTGCTGGTGCTGGTACCTCTGGTGGGCGGGACCATCCTGCTCACCCGCCGCACTCTGCGGACAAAGCTGGCCTCCCGCCCTCAGAGCGGCGTGGCCATCCGACAGCCCAAGGAGGAAAACCGCCTGAGCCTGCTGGTCTGCACCGCCCCCACCGAGACGACAGCCCCCGGCTTCCTGCTGCTCTACCTCAGCGCCAGCCAGAACTGCATCCATGCGCTGGCCCTGCCCGGGGAGCTGACCGTCCCCTTCGGGACGGACGAAGCCGCCCTCGCCGACTGCTACCGGGCGGCAGGCCCGGCCCGCTGCCGGGAAGCACTGCTCTCTGCCCTCGCCCTGCCTGAGGACACCCACTACCTCGCCCTTGCGCCCTCGGTCTTACAGGCCATCGCTGACCGGTACGGGGCGCTCCGGGTGGGCTTTTCGGGCGCGCTGACCGCCGACGAGCTGGCCCGCACCGGCTGCAGCGCCAATGTGCAGGCCCTTTCAGCCCGGGAGGCGGAAGCGCTGCTCAGCGGGATGGAGGGCGTCGTCCCTCCGGCCCACAAAGCAGCCGCCCGGGCGGCGGTGTGGGACGCCTTCTTCCGGCAGGAGCTGGAGCTTCTGCCCGCCACCCTGCCCGACGCCCTGCGCACCCACAGCCCGAGCCTGCTCACCGACCTGACGGCGCAGGACCTGCTCATCTTAGAGGATACGCTGGAATTTCTCGCCGACCGCACAGCCTCCGTCCATGCGGGGGCGCTGCCCGGGGATTGGGATGCCGACGCCGGGCGTTACACCCTTACCGAGGACTCCCGCGCCGCCGTGCAGGCCCTCTTCAACGTCTCTCCCACCGACGGGCAGCTCTCGTCCGCCAGCGAGCCATAGCCCAGCACCAGCGTGCCGACCGGAGCGGCTCCGCCGCCGGTAAGGTCGTAATCGCTCAGGAGGCTGAGCCGGACGCCCTCGGCCTCGGCGGCGGCCCGGAGGGCGTCATCCGGGGGCGGGTCCCGCAGCTCGGCCAGCAGATGCAGGCCGGTGTGCAGCCCCGTCAGATGCAGCTCCTCGGGCGCGAAGGCCTCCTGCAGCGCCGCCGTCAGGGCGTCCCGCCGGGCCTTGTAGGCCACCCGCTCCCGGGCCAAGTGGCGGGTGAAGTAGCCTCCGGTGATGAAGCGGGCCAGCGTCTGCTGCTCGAAGCGGCTCACGGTGCCGGAGTAGAGCCGATACTTCGCGTGCCACGCGGGCAGAAGCTGCTCGGGCAGCACCATGTAGGCGATGCGGATGCTGGGCGCGAGGCTGCGGGAGCAGGTGGAGAGGTAGACCACCGGCCCGTCGGCCCCGGCCATCCCCTGCAGGCTGGGCAGCGGGCGGGTGTCGAAGCGGAACTCGGAGTCGTAGTCGTCCTCGATGATATACCGCCGGCCCGGGCAGCGGGCGGCCCAGTGGAGCAGCTCGGCCCGGCGTCCGGCCGGCATGGTGACGCCTGTGGGGAACTGATGGCTGGGGGTGACGTAGCAGACCGCCGCGCCGGAGTCCGACAGCGCCCGGATGGAAAGTCCATCCTCGTCCACCGGCAGGCAGCAGCAGGCCACGCCGTTGTTTTCCAGCACCTGCTTTGCGCGGGGATAGCCGGGATTCTCCACCGCCGCCGGCCCGGGCAGAAGCGGGGCCAGCAGCCCCAGCAGGTACTCAAGGCCCGCTCCCACGACGATCTGGTGCGCACCGCACCGGACGCCCCGGTACTCTTCGAGGTAGCCCGCCAGCGCCTGCCGCAGCGCAAGGTCGCCCTGCGCGTCGCCGTGGGTCAGCAGCTCGGGCGACGAATACAGCAGCTCCTTTTGCAGCCGCGCCCACGTCCGGAAGGGGAACAGCCCCGGGTCCACGCCCCGGGTGGAGAGGTCATAGCGGATGGGCCGCTGTTTCGGTACAGCCTCAGCCTTCGGCGGCGCGGCGGGCGCGGCGCTCTCGGGCAGAGCCAGATACTCCTGTACATAAAAGCCGCTCCGCTCCCGCGCCTCCAGATAGCCCTCCGCTGCCAGCATCTGATAGGCCGCGTCCACCGTGTTCACCGAGACGGAAAGCTCTGCCGCCAGACGCCGCTTGCCGGGCATCCGCGTCCCCGCCGGGACAGCCCCCGTCCGCATCTCGGCGGCGAGGCTGCGGTAGAGCTGCTCATAAAGCGGCACATCGGATGCCGCGTCCAGCGCTGTCGTCAAATGGACCATAAAAAGCCCCTCCTTTTCAGCCAGTGTGCCAAACTGACCCCATAAAAAATCTTTGTTCTGGGTATTTGCACAGGGCCAGTTTTGCGTATAATAGGAGCATACCCGCAAGAACCAAAAAAGTCAATCGGTTTTGTGGGTTTTTCGTAAAATGGGAGGGAAAAATCATGTCTACCACTGCAATGTGGCTGCTTCTGGCAGTCGTTGTCATCGTGATCGTCTTTGCAAGTGTGCTCTACAAGCGCACCTTCACCGTCCACGAGCTGGCACTCACCGGCGTCATGGCCGCTCTGAGCCTCGTGGCCTACTTATTCTTCCGGGTGCCCTTCTACGGCGGCTCCTCGTTCCATCTGGGCAATACCTTCACGGCCCTGACCGCCCTGTTGCTGGACGGCGTATCCGGCGGTCTGGCCGGTGCCATCGGTCTGGCTCTGGCCGACATCCTCGCCGGCGACCCGGGCTATGCCGTCACCACCTTCATCCTGAAGTTCCTCATCGGCATCACCTGCGGCGCAGTGGCCCACAAGGTCTTCAAGCTCCGCGAGCTGGATAAGCACGCCCCCGGCTATCTCGTCAAAGTGACCGCCGCCGCTGCCTCCGGCCTGCTGCTGAACGTCTTTACCGACCCGATCCTCGGCTACTTCCGCAATGTATATATCTTCGGTCAGGATTACACCATCGCCAAGGCCCTGACCAAGATCACCGGCGGCGTCACCTTCGTCAACAGCGTGGCCTCCACCGTCTGCGTCGTTCTCCTCTATCTGGCCCTGCGCCCGGCGCTGGAGCGTGCGAACCTTCTGCCCAAGGCCGAGAAGAAGGCGGAAAACAAGTAACCAACTCCATCCCTGTCTGATGTACTCATAAAGCGAAAAAGGCATCTGCCCCTGCGGACAGATGCCTTTTTCGTTTATTTCTTTTCAAATACGAGGAACCGGAACGAGATTTCGGTGGTCAGCTCCGGCAGCGCCGCGAGGCGGGCTGCACCGTCCCGAGGCGTTTTCCAGTAGTAGGGCGTCATGGCGAAGAGGGCTTCCAGCTGCCCGGCCGACACCGTGATGCGGCCGGACACTTCCCGCTCCCCGACGGCCTCAAAGCCCGGATATTCCACTTCCTGCACCGGATTTTTGTAGGGCTTTTCGTAGAGGACGGCCTTCATCTGGAAGAGGTGCTCCGGGCCGGGCACGGCATAGATGAGCCGCCCGCCCGGGCGCAGCACCCGGAGAAACTCCTCCTGCGCGAAGGGCGAAAAGCAGTTGAGCAGGACATCGGCCCATCCCGTGCGCACCGGCTGATGGAAGCTGGACGCCACGGCGTACCGGGCCGAGGGCAGGGCCTTTGCGGCCAGACGCACTGCAGGCTTTGCGATGTCGAAGCCTGCCAATTCCAGCGGACGGCCTGCCTCCCCGAACTGCCGGGCGATGCAGCGGTCATACCAGCCCTCGCCGCAGCCCGCGTCCAGCAGGCGGAGCGGCCCGTTTGCGGCGGGCTGGCCGTACGCGAGGCACAGCTCCCCCAGCGCCTGCCCGAAGATGCCATAGTAGCCCGCGCTCAGGAACGCGCGGCGGGCGGCTACCATCTCTTTGCTGTCGCCGGGGGCTTTCGTGCGGGTGTTCTGCACCGGCAGCAGATGCCAGTAGCCCTCTTTTGCCCGGTCGAAGCTGTGGCCGGAGGGGCATTTCAGCGCATTCTCCCCGGCAAGCGGTGCGCCGCACAGCGGGCAGCACCACGGAGCGAATCCCTCTGCCATCACACTTCCTCGCTGTGGTCCTCGATGGGGGCCGTCGCGCCGCCGTGGGCGTTCATATACTCCTCAAAGCTGGTGAACTTCTGCTGCGGCGGGCGGCGGCTGATGAGCATAAGGCCCGGGTCTTCGTCTTTTCCCGGCGCGTTGCTGCGGCTGCGGCCGTTGTTCCGGCCGGGCTGCTCGGCTCTGGGGGCGCGGGGCGCACGGCCTGCGCTGCCCTGCTCGCTGCGGTCATTGCGGCGGCTGTTCCGGCCCTCGCTGCGGGCATTGTTCTGCTGGGCAGGCTGGGCCGGGCGGGCGTTCCGCTCATTGCGAGGGCTGCGGCCTGCGCCATTGCGGCCATTGTTCTCGCCGCGCGGGGCGGGCTGGCGGCTCTGCATCGCGGTGGGGATGTTCTGGGCCGGGGCAGCGGGCGCGGCGGCGTTCTTTTTGGCGGAGCGGAGGGGGGTCGCCTCCGGAGCGCTCACAAAGTGGGGGTCGAATTTCGGCTGAGCGTTGCTGCCGCGGCCTGCGCCCTGTGCAGGGGCGCTGCCCTCGCGGCGGGGCCGGTTGTTATTGTTACGGCGGTTGTTGTCGCGTCCGCCGGGAGTGCGCTTGTTGTTCTCATCCATGAGCTGTTCCTCTTTTGCTTCGATTTTGGGGGCTTTCTGCTTTTTTGCCGCAGAAAGCTTGGCCGCGCCCTTTTTCTCGGGTGCAGCGGGCTTGGCGGCGGCTGCCGCCTTGGGGGCCTCGGCCTGCTCCGGGGCAGGCTGGTCGGCCTTGGGCTTGCGGCCCCGCACCGGCGGGGCGGCTTTTACGGGGGCGGGCACGCCGTCCCACGGATGGCCGGACACCACCGGGATCTTCCGGCGGTTGAGCTTCTCGATCCCGGCCAGATACTCCATCTCCTCGGGGGCACAGAAGCTCACGGCCGTGCCGTCTGCGCCTGCGCGGGCGGTGCGGCCGATGCGGTGGACGTAGGTCTCCGGCACCTCGGGCAGGTCGTAGTTGAACACATGGGAAAGCTCGCTGATGTCGATGCCCCGGGCGGCAATGTCCGTGGCTACCAGCACCTTGGTCTTGCCCTCCTTGAAGCCCTCCAGCGCGGCCACACGGGCGCTCTGGCTCTTGTTGCCGTGGATGGCGGCGGCGGTGATGCCCTGCTTGGTGAGGTCGCGGGCGATCTTATCTGCGCCGTGCTTGGTGCGGCTGAACACCAGCGCGTTCTGCACCGGCGGCTCCAGATTCTTGATGAGCCAAGGGAGCAGGAGCTTCTTGTTGCCCTTCTCGACGAAATACAGGCTCTGGTCGATCCGCTCCACTGTGCTGGACACGGGATCCACCTTGACGAAGGCGGGGTCGTGGAGGATGCCTGCGGCCAGCTGCTCGATCTCTTTGGGCATCGTGGCGCTGAACATCAGGTTCTGGCGCTTTGCGGGCAGCTTTGCGATGACCTTCTTCACGTCGTGCACAAAGCCCATGTCCAGCATCCGGTCGGCCTCATCCAGCACGAAGATCTCGATGTCGGCAAGGTCGATATAGCCCTGCCCGATGAGATCGTTCAGCCGGCCCGGGCAGGCGATGAGGATGTCTACGCCCTTCTTGATGGCTTCCACCTGCGGGGTCTGGCCCACGCCGCCGAAAATGACGGTGCTGCGCAGCTTGAGATACTTTCCGTAGGCGGCGAAGCTCTCGCCGATCTGGAGCGCAAGCTCCCGGGTCGGGGTGAGGATGAGGGCGCGGATCGCGCCCTTTTTGCGGGGAGCTGCCCCGCTCAGGCGGTCGAGCATGGGCAGCGCAAAGGCAGCGGTCTTGCCGGTGCCGGTCTGGGCGCAGCCCATCAGGTCCCGCCCTTCCAGCACCGGCGGGATGGCCGAGGCCTGAATGGGCGAGGGGGTCTCATAGCCCGCCTCGCTTACAGCCTTGAGCAGGGGGGCGGACAGATTCAGTTCATTAAAAGTCATGGTACTCCTTGGTCATTCTTTGATCCTGCGGCACTCGATGTAATACCGCTTCTCCTCCGCATGGCCCATGCTGAAGGTCTTGCGGGGCAGCACGCCGCCCATCACGATGCCCTTGAACAGGTCGCTCTTCTCGAAGGGCGGCAGCAGGAAAGCCACGCCGCCCTGCTTGGTCAGGGCGCGGACAGCCGGCTCGTCGTGGACATAGTCCACCCGGGCCTCGCTGTGGCGGGCCATAAAATATTCGATAAATTCATCCACCGTGCCCACGGTCAGCGGGGCGACGGGGTCCTCAAAGCTGAGGACATTGGACACATGGGGGCCTGCCAGCGTGAACGCCTGCTGCTTCGAGTCGCCGAAGCAGATCCCGGCCATGTTGGCGTCGCTCCACGCGATGAGGGCCAGCAGCACCGCGCCGCAGTCCACGTTGAAGAGGACGCGGTGGATGGGTTCGATCTCGATGGCGGGCGAATGGACGTTGCACACCTCGGCCAGACACCAGCGGGCGGGGTGGTTCTCCCGCTCTTCCGGCGTCAGGGTGGGCTTCAGCTCCTCCCAGCAGGCCTTGGCCGCAGCCAGCGAATGATTGCCATCGCCCACGGCCAGTGTCAGGGGCGCTGCGCCCTTGGCCTGCGGATACTTGGCGTCGAAGGCCTCCTGACTGCCCAGCCCGGCCAGTGCGGCCTCGATCTGGGCCAGCAGGGCGGGGTCTTCCACGGCCCATCCGGCGATGTGGCCGCCGCCCTGCATCAGCTCGCCCTCATACAGCTTTTTCAGCGCACTCTTGTGCGCGCCGATCGGCTCGATGAGGGTGCAGCCGGGGTCGTCGGCCAGCATCATGACATGGGGCGTCTCCAGCGCCGCCCCCCGGCGCACGGTCATACGGGGCGGGATGCGCTCGGTGACGGTGCGCTCGCTGGGCCGGATGGCCGGGCGGCTGCCCTTCTCGTAGCTGTAGGCCTCAAGGTCGATCTTACCCACAAGGCCCTGCCGCACCCGTCCGCTCTGCTCGGTGCGCTCGACGTAGACGAAGCCGTCCACGGCGCGGGTCAGCACATCCCGGCTGTAGGCGTCCATCGCGGCGTGGATGCGCTCCACGCGCTGGGCCGCGTCCTTGTCCCCGAGGAAAACCTCCGGCAGGATGAGGCGCAGGGTGCTGGGGCAGCTGCCCACAGCAGCGTCTGCCCGCTCCCAGTAGGCACGGTCGCTGGTAAACTGGTCACAGGCCACACAGCCCCACTTTTCCAGAGGGATGTCCTCTCTGGGCAGAAGGATGTGGGCCGGGCCAAAGCAGGATGCAGGTTTCATGGTTACATTCCTCACTCTCTATACGATCACCGGCAGCGAAACAGGCCGCGTGATCTTCTTACCGGAGCAGCCCCGCAGCGTCGTCCCAGAACACGGTGTGCTCCACGCCGGAGGCTGCCAGAGCGTCGCTCAGCGCATTGCGGGCGGCTTCGTCCATCGTCTGCTTGGCGGGCACCTCGACGACGAGATTCTTAACGCCCAGTGCATCGGCCTTGCCGCCCACGGTGGCGGCACCGTCCGTCACCTGCGCCAGCGAGTAGCCGTACCACAGGGTAACGCTGCCGCTGAAGCGGGCGTCCCACAGGGCGATGTCCGCCGCCAGCTGGGCGCTGCGGCCGCGTCCGCCGGTGGAGCCGAAGTCCTGCTTGCCGTTCTGGGCCAGCGGGAACTGGACATTTTCCATCAGGACATGGTCGAAGCCCATGCTCTGCACCTCGCCGATGAGGTCGCCGATGAACTGCACAGCCTCGTCGGAATAGGGGTTCAGCCACGGGTTGCCGCCGGCCGAGGCCTTATTGTCCAGCCAGAGGTATTCCTGCCCGGTGTAGCCGATGGCCATGCCGCGGTTGGCGCGGGCGGCGGCGGGGTCGCGGAAGGCAGCCAGCTTGGCCACCGGCACAAGGCCGTTCTCCTTCAGCACCGAGGCGATGAGGGACGGGTCGAGGAATGCGCCCTCGATGCTGCCCGCCGCAGCGGGGAGGGCGGAGGGGTACAGGATCTGCCCGCTGCTGTCCTTCAGAGTCACGACGGCATACGCCGCACCCTGCCGGGCCAGCTCCTGCGCCGCTGCCCGCAGCGAAGCTTCATCCTGCGCCGCAGCGGTGTCCAGAACGCCCCAGCTGCCCTCAATGATGGCATTGGCGGGCGCGGCGGCGGGTTCCGACGAAGCAGGCTGCACCTCCGAGGAGGCCGCAGGCTCTGCCGCCGCCTCGGACGAAGCGGCCACGCTGGACGCTGCCGGCCCGGACGAGGCCGAGAGGTCGCGGTTGCGCACCACGGTATACCAGGTGTGGGTGGCCCAGTCCAGCACATGGGGCGCAGCCAGCCAGCCCACCACCAGCACCACGGCCACCAGCACCACGATGCCGACGACCTTCTTGGCCCACATACCGGGGCTGTAAAAACTGCGGTGATACCGCTTGACCTTTTTATACTTTGCCATGTTCGTCCCTTTCTCCTGCACTCCTTACAGGATCACCGAGTGGCCCGTAAAACCATAGATGGCCAGCGCCAGCACGCCGACATAGACCAGCGTGATGGGCAGGCCCCGGAACGCCTCCGGGATGGCCTCGCTGCGCAGACGGTGGTCGGCCTCCGTCACCAGCATGACGGCCAGCAGGTAGCCGAGGCCGCTGCCGAGGCCGAAGCCCATGCTCTGCTCCAGCGTAAAGCTCTGGGTACGCTCCACCAGCACCGTGCCCAGCACACCGCTGTTGACTGCGGCAGCAGGCAGGATGCGGAGCAGCTGGCCGCCGTGGCGTCTGCCCCGCGCTGCCCAGAGCACAAGGAATTCAAACAGGCTCACCACCGCCACACAGGCCAGATAGACCAGCGGGCGGAGCTGGGCGAAGTTGGGCTGGGCGGCCGCGAAACTGCCTGCATAGAAAGCCAGCGGAGCCACCAGCACCTGCGTCACGCAGAGCAGCAGGGCGAACCACCCGCTGCTGGTGCGCTCGTCGCCCACCAGCTGAACCAGCCGGGAGACGCCCAGACCGCGGGTGAACACTGCATTCTGCGCAAAGATGGCCAGCACGGCGTAGCTGAAAAAGACGCCGACGGCCTGTATCACATCATTGCTCATCCTGAGGCTCCCCCTCTCTCTGGCGGTAGACTGCCATGAGGCCCCGGGCCTCCGATGTCAGATAATCTTTCTGCTTCTTGGCCAGCGCGCGCCAGACAGCGCACAGGACGCCCAGCACGATGAAGCCGCCTGCCGGCATCCCCGCCATCGGCAGGATGGGGCGGCTGAGCAGATGGCCGAACACTGTACCGGCGCTCAGCCACTCCCGCACGCAGCCCAGCAGCAGGAGCAGCAGGCTGTAGCCCACCGTGATGCGCACGCCCTTGGAGAGGGCCTTGCGGGGCGACTCCTGCACCCGGCCAAAACGGTAGGTCAGCAGCGGCTCCACCACCAGCATGGGCAGGTAGATGCCCAGCACCAGCAGGCTCACCCCGAACAGGCGGTTCAGGATGGGGTAGGCTGCCAGATAGACCACCGCCGCGCTGCCCGAATAGAGGATGCTGCGGGGCAGCAGCTTCTTCTCCAGCTCTGCGTTGGACGGATGCTCCTCCCGCAGGGGGAACAGGCGGCTCAGCAGACAGGCCAGCAGACGGGAGGGCGTCAGCAGCAGCGCCACCGCCGCCGCCAGCATCAGAGCGTTCTGGCCATTGGTGGCAAGGACCACCAGCGGCGCAAGGCCCATGCCCTGCATGACCACGGGATTGTTCAGGAAGACGCGGTCATGGTGGAAGAATCGCTCCGGGTCGCGGGCGATGAGTTCTGCACTTCTCCGCTTCATACGGCATCCCCCTTTCCGGTCTGCTTTTTCCAGCTGCTGTGGAGCAGCTCGTAGAGATGGACTTCGGTGCGGTCGAGCCAGCCGGAGATGCTGTTGACAGCCAGCAGCGCGAAGCAGACGCCCGTCTCATAGACGCCAAAGTAGCGGAAGCCCATCGTGAAGGCACCCACCATGATGCCGTAGAGGATGCGGCCCAGCCGGTGGTGGGCACAGGTATACGGCTCGTTGAGCAGGAAGACGGCGCTGAAGATCATCGCGCCCGTCAGCAGTTCGTCGCGCACGCAGCGCAGACGGAACATGGCGCTGACGGCAAAGGACGCATCCTCGGTCAGGCCCAGCTGACGCGGGAAGAGGAAGACGATGACGCCCGCCGTGACGAGAAAGCTCAGGGCAGCGCTCAGCTTGATGTCCTTCTGCACCCAGAGGAAAAGCCCGCAGGCCGCCAGCACGAGGGCCGAGCCTGCACCCATCGGGGCGGCATACTCGCCCAGCGCCAGCGACAGACCGCTCAGATTGATGAGGCCGCCGCTGCGCAGGGTATCCGAGATGGTGCTGGCCGTAGCCACGCCGGAGGCGTCCCACAGGGGGATGCTGGTGTAAGGGGTCGGATAGCGGAACACCTGCTCCGGCCACGACACCGCCGCCACCGCATAGCCCACGGCAGCCGGGTTGAAGGGGTAGCTGCCATAGCCGCCGAAGACCTCTTTGCCGATGAGGACGCCGGCCACGATGGCAGCGGCGAGGACATACCAGTCCACCGTCGCAGGCATCAGCAGTGCGATGACGAGGGCAAAGCTCTCGTTGGAATAGTCCCCGGGCCGGTAGACGCGGCGGCGCAGCAGCGAGATGAGCCGGTCGCACAGGTTGCCCATCAGCAGCGCAAAGCCGCAGAGCAGCAGCGGGCGCAGGCCGTAAAGGTAGCAGGAGACGCAGAGCAGCGGCACGCAGAGAAAGCAGATGTGCTTGTAGTATCTGCCGGTGTGCTGCAGCTCTTCTTCCTGCTTCCGGATCAATGCTTCATCCATGGGCCGTTCCCTCTCAGAGCGCGGCCAGCGCGCGGACGGCGGCAGCGGGGTCGGCCGCACCATAGATGGCGCTGCCTGCCACCAGCACGTCTGCACCGGCGGCGACGCACTGCGGAGCGGTGGCAGCGTCCACGCCGCCGTCCACTTCCAGCAGGAAGCGCAGGCCCCGGCGCTCCTTCTCTGTCTTGAGCCAGCGGAGCTTGTCGAGGGCCGAGGGCATGAACTTCTGCCCGCCGAAGCCCGGCTCCACGCTCATGACCAGCACGAGGTCCAGCTGGTCGAGATAATAGCCCAGCTCCTCCACCGGGGTGCCGGGCTTGATGGTCATACCCACCTTGCAGCCCTGCGCCTTGATGGCGTCGATGGTCTCCTGAATGTCGTCATCGCACTCGAGGTGGAAGTTCAGCAGGCTGGCACCGGCCTTGGCAAAGGCCTCAGCGTACTGCTGCGGGTGGGTGATCATCAGATGGACGTCATAGAATGCATCCGGCATGGCCTTGTGCAGGCTCTTGAGCACCGGGACGCCGAAGCTGATGTTCGGCACGAAGTGGCCGTCCATCACATCATAATGCAGCATTTTTGCGCCGGCATCCAGCACCATACGGCAGTCTGCGCCGAGCTTGCTGAAGTCAGCCGAAAGGATCGAAGGACTGATCGTTGTCATTTTATTTTACTCCCTGTTGTTTCCAAGAGATTTTTTGTGTTTTTGCCCTGCCGCCGCCCCTTGTGGGGGACAGTCGGCATAGTTGTTTATAGTTTACATGAAAACGGCGAAAAAATCAAACCCGCCGCCGTGTTTTTCACGGAAAAGACGTAAACTCCGCCCGCACCCCTTCTTCTGCAATGCAAAAAGCAGCCAGACCGCTCCTCTGGGGAGCAGTCTGACCGCTGTGATTCAGTCTACCGGCTTCATGCTGGCCGGGTCTTCCACTGCGCCGGGAAGGCCGCTCTCGTCGGGCAGACGCTTCATGCCGCCGGGGTTCGGGGGCTGGACGGGCAGGGTGAACACGAATCTGCACCACTCGCCCTGCTGGCTCTCGACGCGGATCTGACCGCCGGAGAGGTTGACCAGCACCTTGCAGATGTTCAGGCCGAGGCCTGCGCCCCGGGCGTGGAGGCCCCGGGACTGGTCTTCCTTATAAAAGCGCTGGAAAACGTAGGGCAGCGCCTCGGGGCTGATGCCCTGACCGGAGTTCCAGATGGAGACCTCCACCTCCGGGCCGAGTTTTTCCACCCCGAAGCGGATGGTGCCGCCGGCGGGGGTGAACTTGATGGCGTTGTCCAGCAGGTTATAGGCCACCTGATGGATGAGGTCGGGGTCGGCGTAGACCAGTACCTTCTCGTCCATCGTCAGGCCGTCGATGTCGATCATCCCGTCGTTGATGCGCTGTTCAGCCGAGAGAGCCACGCCGGTAAGGGTCTCCCAGATGTTGAACATCCGGGCATTCACCTGATATTCGCCGCTCTCCAGCTTGGACAGGTCCAGCATATTCTGGATGAGGCGGGCCAGACGGCCCGTTTCCTCGCTGACCAGCTGCAAGTAGTGGTTCTGCATCTCGGGCGGGATGGTGCCGTCCAGAATGCCGTCGATGAAGCCCTTGATGGTCGTCATGGGGGTGCGCAGCTCGTGGGCGATGTTGCCCATGAACTGGCCCCGGGAATTGTCGTTGGACTGGATGTTGTCTGCCATCTTGTTAAAGGTGCGGGCAAGGTCGGCCACCTCGCCCTCGCCGTCCACGCCCTCGACCCGGACGGACAGGTCGCCGCCGCCGAAGCGCTGGGCCGCGTCCGTCACCTTCTGGAGCGGGTCGGTGAGCTTGTGCATCATCACCTTCGTGAGCACGCTGGCCAGAAGCAGCATCAGGCAGGCCGAGAGGAAAAAGTTCGAGAAGAACTCTCTGCGGAACTCCGCCAGCCGCTCGCCGGACGAGCAGAGAAAGAGGTAACCGGTGCACGCGCCGTCCTCGCTGCGCATCTCACGCACCGAGATATAGCTTTTCTCCGCCAGCACACCGCCCAGTGTGTCGAAGAGATGGTAGTTCTCCTTGGCCTTGCCCGCCTTTTCCAGCACCTCAGCCTCCACCGTATCGCCGGTCAGCTTTTCCGGCACGGACGCCAGCATCACATTGCCGTCGCAGTCGGTGAAGAACAGATAGGCCTCCGCGCTCTCGCCGATGATCTCGAGCTTGGTGCTCAGGGCTTCCAGCTCTTCGCCCTCGGGCAGAGAGGCCTCCTGCACAAGATAGGACGCCGTCCGCTGGGCGACGTTGACCACCTCATCCAGCGTATCGTACCGCTCCTGCGCAAAATACCGGCTGAAGAGCACCAGCTCAGAGCCGCCCATGACCACCGTGCCGAAGATGAGCAGAGTGCTCATGAGCGAAAAGAACGCGACTGGGATACTTTTGCGCATTACTGACGCACCTCGAACTTATAGCCCACGCCCCAGACGGTCTTCAGCTCCCACTTGTCGGAGGCCCCGGCCAGCTTCTCGCGCAGGCGCTTGACATGGACGTCGATGGTGCGGCTGTCGCCGTAGTACTCGAAGCCCCACACCTCGTCCAGCAGCTGGTCGCGGGTGTAGACCCGGTTGGGGTGGGAGGCGAGGCAGTTCAGCAGCTCCAGCTCCTTCGGGGGAGCCTCCACCACCTTGCCCTTGACCCGCAGTTCGTAGCTGTTCATGTCGAGGCGGAGGTTGTCGAATTCGATGACGCCCTCGGTGCTCTCGGTCTGGGTGGTGGCGGCGGTGCAGCGGCGGAGCACCGCCTTGATGCGGGCCACCACTTCCTTGGTGTCGAAGGGCTTGACCATGTAATCGTCTGCGCCCAGTTCAAGGCCCAGCACCTTGTCGAAGGTCTCGCCCTTGGCCGTCAGCATCATGACCGGGGTATTGCCCAGCTTGCGGATGCGGCGGCAGACCTCGAGGCCGTCCATCTTGGGCATCATCACATCCAGCAGCACCATATCAGGCTTGAGCTGGTTGAATTTCTCAAGGCCCTCTTCGCCGTCGTTGGCGGTCGTGACCTGATAGCCCTCCTTGGTCAGGTAGAGCCGCAGCAGCTCGCAGATGTTGGTATCGTCGTCCACGACGAGGATCTTTTCGTTTGCCATGTGAGTGTTCCTCCTCTATCCAGTCAAAAGCCAGCCCCGCACGGGCACCGGCTGCGATCCCGAGTTTAACTCATATTCTATTATACGGGACAGTTATGACAAAATAAAGAAGGTTTTGTATGATTTTTTGAATCTTTGGCGGCCAAGGGCCGGAGAACACAAAAGGGGCCTCCTTTGCAGGAAGCCCCTTTTGCATCACACGGGCCGGTCAGAATGGGGGACGCAGCCCGGTTTCCGGTATTTTCAGGGAAATGCGCTCAAATCTTTTGATGGTCCTTACAGGATCGGGGTCTGGAGGTTGTCGTTGTTCTGGATGCCGTGCTTCTCGGCGTAGCCGGTCAGCATCAGGGTCAGAGCGCCGTCGCCGGTGACGTTGCAGGCGGTGCCGAAGCTGTCCTGCAGGGCGAAGATGGCGAGCATCAGAGCGGTGCCGGCATCGTCGAACATCAGGACGCCAGTGATGAGGCCCAGAGAAGCCATGACCGTGCCGCCGGGGACGCCGGGAGCACCGATGGCGAAGATACCGAGCAGAGCGCAGAAGAGGATCATGGTGCCGATGCTGGGCAGGTGGCCGTAGAGGATCTTGGAGATGGTCATGCAGAAGAAGACCTCAGTGAGGACAGAGCCGCAGAGGTGGATGTTGGCAAACAGGGGGATGCCGAAGCTGACCATGTCCTTGCGCAGGACCTTGCTCTTGCGGGCGCAGTCCAGAGCGACAGCCAGAGTGGCGGCGCTGGACATGGTGCCGACAGCGGTCAGGTAAGCGGGGCCGTAGTGGCGCAGGACCTCCCACGGGTTCTTGCCAGAGTATGCGCCGGCCAGCAGGTACAGGACAGCCAGCCAGATATAGTGGCCCGCCATGACGATGAGGATGATCTGGAGGAAGGCGGGCAGCTGGTGGGTGATCATGCCCTCATAGCTCAGGTTGCAGAAGGTAGCAGCGATATAGAAGGGCAGCATGGGGATGATGATCTTACCGACGATGTCCAGCACGATGTTCTGGAATTCGCCGAGGATGTCGCAGGTCAGCTTGCTGTTGGTCCAGGTAGCAGCCAGACCCACCAGAACGCTGAGCACGAGGGCGCTCATGACGCTCATGATCTGGGGGATGTTCAGCTCAAAGACGACGCCGGGCAGGGTCTTCAGACCAGCCACCTCGGTGTCGATGGACAGGTGCGGGATGAGGGCGTAGCCTGCGGTGGTGCTCATGAGGGCTGCGCAGACGGAGGAGACGTAGGCGATGACGATCGCCACGCCCAGCAGACGGGAGGCGTTCTTGCCCAGCTTGGTGATGGACGGGGCGATGAAGCCGATGATGATGAGCGGCACACAGAAGGTGATGAGCTGGCCCATGATATACTGTAAGGTAACGACGACCTTCATGACGCTCTCGGGGAAGATCTGGCCCAGAATAACGCCGATGATGATGCCGAGAAGCAGCCGGAACGGCAGGTTATTGAATAGCTTTTTCATAATATTTTACCCCTAATCTTCTCCTGCGCTGTGGGCGCAGGGTGTTTTTTGCAGGATGCGGATGCAGGCTTGCTAGAGGGTGAGGACGCTTATTGGGCGTCCGGAGTGTGGTCTTTGTTGAGCATCAGGTCGAGGATGACGCTGTCGCTGGTGCCGTGGGTGCTCAGGATGGCGAAGTTGTCCAGCGTGCGCTCCACATTCTCCTCCACGATGCCGTCCGTGCTCTGGACACGGACGCCGCGGGTGCCCATGGCCGCTGCCTGACAGGCGGCATTGACGCAGGTGGAGATTTTCAGCGCGCAGTCTGCCTTTGCGCCGTCACACACCATGCCAGTGACATTGCCCACCATGTTCTGGATGGCGCAGCAGATCTCGTGATAGCCGCCGCCCAGCAGGTATGTAATGCCGCAGGCCGCGCCGGTCCCGGCGACGGTCGCGCCGCAGAGGTTGCTCAGGCGTCCGAACTTCGACTTGATGCGGATGGCGATGAGGTTGGACAGGGTGACGGCACGCAGCATGGTCGGCTCATCGATGTCCAGCCAGCGGGCGGCTGCCACGACGGGCATCGTTGCGGTGATGCCCTGATTGCCGCTGCCGGAGTTGGCCACCACCGACACCGGCGCGCCTGCCATGCGGGCGTCTGCACCGGCGGCGGCAGCGATCATGGAGTTGGTGGTCAGGTCGCGGGTCATGAGGCCCTTGCGGCAGTTGAGGTCGAGATTGCGTCCGATGGCAAGGCCGTATTCCTTGGAAAGCCCCTCATCGCTGATGACGGAGTTGACCCGCACGGCGCTGCGGATGATGTCGATGGGGTCGTGCATGGGGTCAAGCTCCTTGGTGCAGTAGTCCCAGATGGAGCGGACGGTCAGGAAGGACGCGATCTGCTCCGGGGTGACGACATCGCTGTCGCCGGATGCGGCGGTATCCGCGTCCTGCTTGTCGAGGGTCGCCGTGCCGTCCTGCTCCACCAGCACGACGTTGGTGTGCAGGTCGCGGACGATGGCGCGGCCGGTGTGACCGCCGCCCTTGGCGATGACCTCAATGTAGAGCTTCTGGGGCACCTGCGCCACATTCACCTTGACCTTGCCGGCCTTGACCAGCGCGGCGGCCGCCTCCACCGTCTCACGGGGGACATGGTTCATGACCTCCAGAAGGTAGACCGGGTCGCCGCCCAGCGCACCGATGGCGGCGGCATAGTCCATGCCCTCGTAATCGGTGCCGGGGATGCCCGCCGACATGGCGTTCTTGATGATGTTGATGCTGGCGTTGACCGTGATCTCCTCGGCCTTGTCCACACCGGCCTTCCGCAGGGCCTGACCTGCCTCGGCGGCAGTCAGGGCCACAGCGCCCGGCTCGGTGCAGCCGGTAGCCAGCTCCATCTCACTGTTCAGGATGCGAATGAACATGTTCTGTTCCATAGTGTTGCACCGTCTCTTTCTCTTTCAGGATGCTCTGTTATTTCACGGCGATGCATTCGATCTCCAGCGGTGCGTCCTTGGGCAGACGGCCCACCTGTACGGCACTCCGTGCGGGGAAGGGCTGTGCGAAGTACTCGCCGTAGACCTGATTCATCTCGGCAAAATCATTCATGTCTGCAAGGAAGACCGTGGTCTTCACTACATCTGCCAGTGTCATGCCCTGCTGGGCAAGGATGGCCTGAATGTTCTTGAGGGACTGTGCGGTCTGGGCCGCGATGCCCTCGGGGATGGCCCCGGTAGCGGGGTCGATGGGGAGCTGGCCGGAGACGTAGACCGTCTGGCCTGCTGCGATGCCCTGCGAATATGGCCCAATGGCTGCGGGTGCCTGTGCAGTGGCGATTGCCTGTTTCATAATTCTCTCTCCTTTTTCCGAATTGCAGGGGTACGGTTTGCCCTCGTGCCCCTTGTCCTGCCCCTATCCTAACGCGGCGTGCGGCAAAAGTCAACAATTTTTTCTCTTGATGATAAATTATTATCACTTGTGACAAATCCGCGGGATTTTTTGAAGCAGTTTCACGAATTTTCAGCGAGTTTTCGAATCATCATTGTCAACAGCCGACGAACGTGATATGATACAGGCAGCGAGATGAGAATAAATTCTCATTATTTTTCTTATGAAGCAATGGAAAGTGGTGACATACATGGACGCAAGGCTGGAGCCGTATCGGACGCTGGTTTCGTTTCTGGGTGAGGCGTTGGGGCCGGACTATGAGGTGGTGCTGCATGATCTGACCAGCGAGGAGGGCACCATCGCAGCCATCGTGAACAACAACATCAGCGGCCGCACCGAGGGTGCGCCGCTGTCCAACATGGCGCTGCGGTTCATCCACGGCAGAGTGTACGAGAAGCAACCCTACGTTGCGGGCTATCAAGGTGCATCGCAGGCCAAGGGGCGGCTGCGCTCCTCCACTATGTTTATCAAAGACGGCAGCGAGCTTATCGGGATGCTCTGCATCAACTTTGACGCCGCCAAATACAGCCGGATGGCGCAGGAGCTTCTGGCCCTCTGTGGGGCGCATCAGGAGCCAAGCCCCACGCTGGGCGTCGAAAATTTCGTCAGCAGCCTCCCCGACGCGGTGCAGGCTGCTATCACCGATGTGACCGGCAGTGTCCTGCCTCCCGACCGCCTGACGATGGACGAAAAAATACGCATCGTGGACGACCTGCAGCAGGCAGGCATCTTCTATATGAAGGGCGCTGTCAGCGAGGTGGCAGCGCAGCTCGGCTCCTCGGAGGCGACGATCTACCGTTATCTGAGCAAACTGAAGGATTGACCCTTGCACTCCTACGCTCCTTCGCGTATAATGATAGATGTATCAATATGTCTATCAGACGTGAAGGAGCGTATTTTATATGAAACTTGGTATCGTCGGCCTGCCCAACGTCGGCAAGTCCACTCTGTTCAATGCCATCACCTCCACCAAGAACGCGGAGGCCGCAAACTATCCCTTCTGCACCATCGAGCCGAACAGCGGCATCGTGGCCGTGCCCGACAAGCGGCTGGACAAGCTGGCTGAGATCTGGCAGACCAACAAGAAGACCCCCGCCATCGTGGAGTTCGTGGACATCGCAGGCCTCGTGAAGGGCGCAAGTCAGGGCGCAGGCCTCGGCAACAAATTCCTCGGCCACATCCGCGAGTGCGACGCCATCGTCCATGTGGTGCGTTGCTTTGACGACGACAACATCATCCATGTCGTGGAGGATGTGACCAAGGCCGAGGCCGTGGACCCCATCTCTGACATCGACGCCATCGACTATGAGCTGATCCTCTCCGACCTCGAGGTCGTCCAGAACCGCGCAGGCCGGATGGCCAAGGCTGCAAAGAGCGGCAACAACAAGGGGGCCGCCGCCGAGGCTGCATGGCTGCAGCAGCTTGCTGCTCATCTGGAGAGCGGCAAGCCCGCCCGCAGCTTCGACTTCGACGAGAGCGACGCCGAGCAGCAGGCCGTGCTCCACGAGATGGGCCTGCTGAGCAGCAAGCCCGTCCTCTACGCCTGCAACGTGGGCGAGGACGACCTGATGGAGGGCATCGAGAACAACAAGTATGTCCCGCTGGTGGCTGCACGCGCCAAGGAAGAGGGTGCACGTTACATCCCCATCTGCGCCAAGACCGAGGAGGACATCGCCGACTACACCCCCGAGGAGAAGAAAGCCTTCCTCGCCGAGATGGGCATCGAGGCCAGCGGCCTCGACAACCTCATCACCGCCAGCTACGACCTGCTGGGCCTCATCTCCTTCCTGACCGACGGCAAGAAGGAGTGCCGCGCATGGACCATCCGCAAGGGCACCAAGGCCCCGCAGGCTGCCGGTAAGATCCACAGCGATTTCGAGCGCGGTTTCATCCGTGCCAGCGTCATCGGCTACAGCGACCTCGAGGCCAACAACTTCGACTATGCTGCCGTCAAGGCCAAGGGCCTGCAGCGCACCGAGGGCAAGGAATATGTCGTCAAGGACGGCGATGTCATCGAGTTCCTGTTCAACGTCTGATTTTTGCTGTTGCAGCAGGGCTGAGTTTCCTTTAAGTGGGATTTCGCGCTGGTAGCGCGGGGGTCAGAGCGCTGTTGCAGTAGGGCCGGATTTTCTTTAAGCAGGTTCGCGCGCTGGTAGCGCGGATTAAGTTTTTTCTTGAGGTCAAGTGGCTTGCGCTCCGCGCGGGCCAGAGGCAGGGAGGGGTGTTTCGACTCCCCCCTCCCTACCTCTGGACTC
>NZ_JAJEQL010000022.1:0-39087 GCF_020687345.1 Faecalibacterium butyricigenerans | reverse complement strand
AGTCCAGAGGTAGGGAGGGGGGAGTCGAAACACCCCTCCCTGCCTCTGGCCCGCGCGGAGCGCAAGCCACTTGACCGTAAGAAAAAACATCCCCCGCGCTACCAGCGCGCGATCCCACCCAAAGAGAACTCAACCGCACGCTCTCCCCTCTGACCATCCCTTTTACTTCCCCACACAGAACTTTTCAAACACCTCATTGATGACCGCCTCCGAGGCGTTCTCCCCGGTCAGCTCACAGAGGGCGTCCAGCGCATCGTCCACACAGACCGACACAGCATCCAGCCCCAGCCCCTGTGCGGCGTCCAGCGCACCGGACACTGCATCCCGGGCGCGGGTGGCAGCGGAGAGCTGCCGCTGCCCCGAGAGGCTGGCGGCGTGGGGATCGATCTGGCTCGTGCCCAGCAGACGGGCCACAGCCGCTGCGATGACCTTCCGCGCCCCCTCCTCCTGACAGCAGACCGGCAGCACCATCGCAAAATAGGGTGCGATCCACTCGGCATCGAACTGGGAGGGCTTGTCCTCCTTGTTGACCAGCGCGATGGCCGGACGGCCCGCGCAGCGTTTTGCCAGCTCCAGATCCTCTCGGGTCGGGCGCTCTGAGCCGTCAAAGACGGCGAGGATCAAGCCCGCTTCCTCCAGCTTCTTCCAGCTGCGGCGGATGCCCTCGGCCTCGATGGCGTCCTCCGTCTGGCGCAGACCGGCGGTGTCGAAGAGGTTCAGCCGGACATCGCCCAGCTGGACGGCCTGTTCCACCACATCCCGGGTCGTGCCCGCTACCGGCGTGACGATGGCCCGGTCGAACCCGGCCAGCAGATTCAGAAGGGTGGATTTGCCCGCGTTCGGCCGGCCCACGATGGCGCAGTCCACGCCCTCGCGGAGGACAGCGCTCGCATCATAGCTCTGGATGAGGGCATCCAGTTCCTGCTCTACCCCGCCCAAAACGGCGCAGAGATGGCTCTGGCTCAGCTCGGGGACATCCTCCTCCGGGAAGTCCACCCAAGCCGCCAGATGGGCCTGCAAGGTCGTCAGCGCGTCCTTTTGTGCCGTGATCTTCCGGGACAGCGCACCGTTCAGGGAGGCATTCGCCAGTGCTGCCCCCTGTCGGCCATCGGCAGAGATGAGGTCCATGACCGCCTCTGCCTGCGTCAGGCTGAGCTTGCCGTTCAGGAAGGCGCGGCGGGTGTACTCGCCGGGGGCGGCAGGCGACGCGCCCGCCGCGATGCAGGCTTCCACCAGCCGCCGGGCCACCGCGCTTCCGCCGTGGCAGGAAAGCTCCACCACATCCTCGCCGGTGTAGCTGTGGGGTGCGCGGAAAAACAGCGCCACCCCCTCATCAAAAGCGTCCTCCCCTTCCACGAATGCGCCGAACATGGCCGTATAGCCCTTGGCCTCCGCCACCTTCTTCGACGGGTTGGCCGGGCGGAACACCCTCTCCGCCACCTCATAGCTTTCCGGGCCGGACAGCCGCACGACGGCGATGCCGCCTGCGCCCGGGGCCGTTGCGATGGCCGCAATGGTCGAATGCTGCATCTTCTCCCCTCCTTGTTCGCAGATGAATACAGTATATTCTACCACGAACCGCCAAAAAAAGAAATATGCTGCGCAAAAAGGGCGTGCAGCCCCGAAAGACTGCACGCCCCGCTGCGTGTAAGAAAAAATCAGAATGCGGCAATATCCGCCGTGGTGATCGCCTTGCTGGGCAGGGTGCGGCTGTCGGCGTTCTCCGACAGAGCCAGCTTGCCCTCGCGCAGCAGCTTGACAGCCTTCTGGTGGTCGGCAGCGTTCCAGTTGTTGCCCACGATCTTCCAGTTGTTGTTCACATGCGGCTCGATGGTGCCGCCCTTGACGGTGCGGATGTACTCGCCCAGCAGCTCGCGGACGCCGCCCACATCGCCGCGCACGTCGATCTCCAGCAGCTTGGGCAGCTCGTCGCCGGGTGCGAAGATGTCAGCATAGGTCAGCAGCTGGGTGGTGGCACGGTAGTTGTTGACGGCCACCACGAAGACGTCGCTGTCCTCCACCGGACGGCCATCCATCCAAGTCAGGTTATGGATGCGGTTGCCCGGCTGCTGAGAAACGTCGAGGTCGTACTTGACACCCTCAAAGGCATCGTACAGGTAGTAGCGGATGGAGGAGTCGAAAGCGATGGTCACGTCGCCCGGCTCCCAGGTCTTGAAGAAGGCAGCCGACCACTCCATGAACTTGCGCAGCTGCAGGCCGTTCATCTGCAGCTTGTACAGGGTGTTCTGGTAGGTGTAGATGCTTGCCATGTCGCACTTGCGGATGGTGCCCTCCCGCATCTGGGAGGTCATGGAGGTCAGGGACGTTGCTGCCACCTGAGCACCGGTGTAGTACATCTGTACCTCGTTGACGAAGTCCAGCAGAGCGGTATCCTGCACCATGGCCTGCGGCAGGCAGTCGATCTCGTTCTCGGGGGCCAGATCGCCGCCGACCAGCTGGCCGATGGGGGTGACAGCGTCGTCCTTGGCGCGCTGATCGTACTCAGCCAGCAGAGCGGTCAGCTCGGGGTCGGGAGCGTAGTCCTTGATGGTCAGGTTCTCGGAGGTGCGTTCCTTCACCTTCCACTTGCCGGTCCAGTCGCGCTGGAGGTAGATGTGGATGTCAGAGACGGTGGCACCGGCGTTCTTGTTCTCCACCACCAGCACGCCATTGATCATCATGTTGGGGATGCTCCTATGGCCGTGGGCGGCGACGATGACGTCGAACTCCGGGCAGGCATTGGCCAGATCGGTGACGCCGGAGCCGTAGACGCCGTACTCGTTGTCGGTGTCCATGTGCATGACGCCGAGGATAACGTCCACCTCATCCTTGATCTTGTCGATGATCTTGCGGCTCTCGTCCACGGGGTTGGTGACGGTCCAGCCCTCGAGGTTCTTGGCATCCCAGCGGGTGATGTTGGGCGTGACCATGCCGATGACGCCGATCTTGACGCCGCCCTTGTTGATGATGGTGTAGCCATCCGCCAGAGGCTTGCCCTCGGGGCTGTAGACGTTGCCGGTCAGGACTTTTGCCTTCTGCTGGGAGAGCACCTTTTCCAGCGTGGCCATGCCATAGTTGTACTCGTGGTTGCCGGTGACGTAGATGTCATAGCCGATGGCGTTCTGGGCGGCGATCATGGGGTGGACATCGTCGTTCAGGAACAGCTCGGCAGAGTTTGCCTGAATGGTGTCGCCTGCATCCACGACCAGCGTGGTCTTGGTGCGGTTCTCCTTGATGGCGGTGGCCTGCTGGGCTACGCTGCCGGAGGCGTCTGCCTTGTTGGCAGCGTAATCCCACGGGTCAAACTTGCCGTGGGTGTCGCTGGTGGCGAGGATCTGCAGGTCCATGCTCCACAGGTCCTTGATGCCGGCTGCCGAAGCGGCAGGGGCCAGACCGCCCATTGCGGCGGCAGTGGCCGATGCACCGGCCACGCGCAGGAAATTGCGGCGGGAGATCTTATTCTGTTCCATAGTAATTCCTCTCTTTTCGGCTTGGTATAGATTCCGAAGCACTTGTAGCTTTAGTATAAAACTTGCCTGCCCTGTTTTACAATGTACAAGTAGGAGAAAAATTTCTCTCAGAATTGGACATATTCTCCAATTTTCCGATAAGAACGACTTTTCTTCCGAAACGATTCTCTCACAAATGCTTTTTATCGTAAACCATCTTCACGAAAAGAACAGGTAAATTTATAGTATTTCCTTTTATGCAAAAAGACCCTCCCCCCACAGCGTCCGTGCTGCGGGAGAGGGTCTTATCGATTTGCGTTTACAGCTCGATCTTGCCGAAGCTCAGATCGGCGAAATCATCCACACGCTCGGTGCGCTTGGGTGCCACGGGGGCAGCGCTCTCGGCGTCACGCGGGGTATAGGTGCGCTCGGGCACATTGGAGCGGTAGCTGCTGCGAGGACCGCCGCTGCGGGGGCCGCGGCCATTCCGGCCGCCGTTGCCGCCGCGATGGTAGCTGCCGCCACGGCCATTGCTGTTGCGGTCACGACCGCCCCGGGGGCCGCGGGGACGTGCATTTGCGCTCTCGGCCACAGCGTTGGGGTCGGTGGAGTAGATGACCACACGGCGGTCACGGCCCTCACCCTTGCTCTCGCTGCGGACGCCCTCCATCTTGCCGATGGCAGAGTGGATGATGCGGCGCTCGTAGGGGTTCATCGGTTCCATCGCAAAGCTGCGGCCGGTGCGGCGCACCTTGGTGCCGATGCGCTGTGCCAGTGCGGTCAGGTCGCTCTCGCGCTTGTCGCGGTAGCCGGCCACATCGAGGCCCAGCTTGATGTAATCGCCCTCGAGGCGGTTGGCCACGAGGCTTGCCAGATAGGACAGGCTCTCCATCGTCTCGCCGCGGCGGCCGATGAGGGCGCCCATCTTCTCGCCGTTCAGACGGATGATGGTGGCCTCTCCCTTCTGCACGGCGCTGAAGCTGACATCCTGCACGCCCATCTTCTCGATGACGTCCTTCAGGTAGTCCACCGCGGCCTGGACCTTGGCATTCTCCTCGATGCAGATGGGCACCTCCACCTCTTCGCCCTCGGCGGCGGGAGCGGCCTGCTCTTCGGCAGGGGCAGCTTCCTCTACCGGTGCGGCAGGGGCCTCAGCAGCGGGGGCTTCGGGGACAGCCTCCTCCACGACAGGCTCAGCCGGTGCAGCCTTTTCCTCCACGACGGGGGCAGGCGCAGCGGCCGGAGCAGCCGGCGCAGCCACCGGCTCGTCCGGCAGTTCAACGCTGACGCGGACTTTGGCGGGGGTGAGCTTCAGGCCCAGAAAACCAGTCTTCTGGGGCATTTCCAGCACTTCGTAGCTGACGTTGATGTCGTCCTTCTCCACGCCCAGCAGAGCGCAGGCGTTGATGCGTGCTTCATCGACCGTCTTGCCGGTCGCTTCCTGAGTACGGATCATAACCGTCAATCCTCCTTTTTGTGTTCCAGCTCACTCAGCGGGACGGTGCGCTCGTCCTTGTAGCGCTCCGCATCCTGCTGGCGGGCGTACTCGAGGCGGCGCTTGTTCATCTCGCTGGCGGAGATATTCTTTTCCACGACCTCACCGGTCTTCTCGTCCTTGACCTTGATGGTGGTGCTCTTCACGCCGCGCTTTTCTTCCTTCCTGCGGGACGCGATCTCGGCCTTGACCTGCTCCTTCATCTTCTCAGGGTCATAGATCTTGCGCATGATCTGGGTCTGGACGGTCATGACGATGTTGGAAATGACGTAGTACAGAGAGAATGCGCAGGGCACGGTGAAGCAGAAGAAGACGTACATCAGAGGCATCATATACATGGTCAGCTTCATGCTGCCCTGCATCTCCTGACCGGAGGCCTTCATGCTGATGTGGGTGGAGATGAACATGGTAACGACTGCGAGGATGGGGAAGATCAGCAGGGGCAGGTTGTCCGCTGCCAGACTATACTGGGGCACACGGGTCAGGTCGATGCCGAAGAAATCCATGTGGCTGCCGAACTCGGTGATGGTGCTCAGCTGGTCGGCGGTGAACACAGAGGTGACACTGCTCTCCCCTGCCAGCACCTGCTCGATGATGTTGGTATCCCGCGTCACCTGCGTGAAGCTGATGCCCAGAGCTTCCATGGCACTGCCTGCGGCATTGATGGCGTCCGCACCGATGTGGAAGATGCGCTGCAGCGGACGGTACACGACCTCGATGACGCCGAACATGACAAGGAAGTTGACCAGCATCGGCATACAGCCGGCCGTGGGCTTATAGCCATATTCCTGCTGGAGCTTCATCAGCTCTTCCTGCTGCTTGTCGGGCTTATCCTTGTACTTTTTCTGGATGTCCGCGATCATCGGCTGGAATGCCGACATCTTGGCCATGCTCTTCTGCTGGTTGAGCTGCAGCGGGATGCTGAGCAGGCGGATGACGATGGTGAAGATGATGATGTCCCAGCCATAGTTCGGGATGAGGTTGTAGATCCACTCCATCACATAGCCGAGAGGTACACCGAGGATGTACAAAATATTCATGTCTCTGTCCATTCTGCCCCGCCTGTGGTGCGGGACGGTTATTTTTATCGTAGGACGCACCGCCCACAGCTCAGCACGTCACAAGAAGCATTATAATAGCTTTTCCTCTTAGCCTCCCCTCATTAGGGGAGGTGGCACGCCGCAGGCGTGACGGAGAGGTTCGTTTTCCACTTATTTTTCGTGTCTTGTGGAAAACAGGGCCGACGCCGACAAGTGCCGGGCCGGATTTTTCCAGCGGCCCTTCTCCGGCACGGGATCGTAGCCCCAGCGGCCCAGCGGATTGCACCGGGCGATCCGCCATCCGGTCAGCAGCAGCCCCTTGAGGCAGCCGTGGGTGCGGATGGCCTCGATGCCGTACTGGCTGCACGAGGGGGAAAAGCGGCAGTTCCGACCCAGACCCGGGCTGATAAACCGCTGGTAGAGCCGGATCAGCCCGCACAGGGCCTTCTGAAAGATGCTCACGCCTCGGGTCTGCGGGCCGGAGGCAGGGTGGCAGGAGGCTTTGCGCCCGGCTGCTTCGCCTTATCCGGCAGTCCGGCCTGTGCGAAAAGCTTGGCCACGATGGCACTGAGCTGCCAGCTCTTGAGCCGGGGGGTCATGCCCCGGGCCACGAAAACGAGGTCGTAGCCGCCGATGTTGTAGTCGAGATGCTCGTCGATGGCGGCTTTCATGACGCGGCGGGCGCGGTTGCGCTGGACGGCATGGCCGATCTTCTTGGTGGCCGTCAGGCCCACCCGGGTGCGCTTGCTCCGCGTCTTGAGGACATAGAGCACCAGCGCCTGATTGACATAGGACTTGCCGCGGGCATACACGCGGCCAAACTCGCCGTTGCGGCGGATGGGACGATAGCGCATCCTGTGCGCCTCCCTTCAGGTGATGTGGGAGCACCACCCGGAAAAAGGCAATGCTCAGTGTTCAGTATAGCAAAAAAACGCCGACATGAAAAGCTCATCCGGGCGTTTTCTCTGCCAAATCTTTGACCGTTTTTTTAGGCAATGCGACTATCTGCCGCTTTTTTCCGGCCTTTTTTCCGAAAGCCGGGTAAAAAAATAAGACCGCCAATCCAATATCAGCGGCCTTTTTGCGCATATTCCATTCTGCGCCGGACCTGATGCATAAGGCTCAGGATCAGACGGTCAGGCTCTTGCGGCCCTTAGCACGGCGTGCGTTGATGACCTTGCGGCCATTCTTGGTGCTCATGCGGGTCAGGAAGCCATGAACTTCCTTGCGCTGACGCTTCTTGGGCTGAAAAGTTCTCTTCATGGTTCGTATCCTCCGTAAAAACTCGTCCCCATATGGGGTCTATTCTGGTCCCAAAATGGGGACAGGCTTGCAATTCAACAGTATATCGCACACTATGGCATTCTGTCAAGCATTTTTTTCGCTTTCCTGCAAACTTTTTTGAAAAATCTTTGTGGAGAAACTTTCAACTTTTTCACCCGTTCCCCGTGGAAAACTTTTCAGCCACAATATCTTGTGTCTTTTTTGCGCCTTGGACACAAGTCTATTTCCAAGACGCAGGTATGTCTTTTTTATGTATTATAAATTACCTTATATAATATAGACGCAGGGAGATTTTTGTGGTATACTAACCTAGTATCAGCAGCATTGTTGAAAACTTCAATGGAGTGGATGTACTATGGATTCTTTCAAGGACGTTTTAGAGGCTGCCCAGAGCTACTGCAAAGCGCAGATGGCGGAGCCGACATATAATCTCTATATCGACGGACTGGAGCCGATCAGCTTTGAGGACTCCAGCCATATCACCCTCTCGGTGCGCAACGACTTCATCTGCAAGATCGTGACGGACCGCTATCTCGGCCTGCTCAAGGAGGCTTTCAAGACGGTGCTGGGCTTTGACGTGGACATCACCCTCGTGGTGCCCAGCACGCCGCCCCACGAGGTGGTGCTGGCCCAGCAGTACGAGGCAAACCCCGCCTCGCCGCAGGGCAACTACGAGTTCACCTTCGAGAACTTCATCAAAGGCCCCTCCAACCAGTTTGCGTTTGCTGCGGCGCAGGCTGTTGCCGCCAACCCCTCCGGCGCCTACAACCCGCTGTTCATCTACGGCGGCTCGGGCCTCGGCAAGACCCATCTGCTGACGGCCATCCAGACCGAGATCAAGCGCACCCACCCCGACTTCGTCATCATGTACGTCACCTGTGAGCAGTTCACCAACGAGCTGATCGCCGCCATCCGCGCCGGCAGCACCGAAGACTTCCGGATGAAGTACCGCGTGGCCGACCTGCTGCTGGTGGACGACATCCAGTTCATCGCGGGCAAGGAGTCCACGCAGGAAGAGTTCTTCCACACCTTCAACTCCCTCCACGACGCCCACAAGCAGATCGTCATCGCCTCCGACCGCCCGGCCAAGGAGATCAAGAGTCTGGAAGAGCGTCTGCGCACCCGTTTCGAGTGGGGCCTGACCGCCGACGTCCAGCCGCCAGATTTTGAGACCCGCGTGGCCATCGTCAAGCGGAAGGCAGAGCTTCTCCATCTCGACCTGCCGGAGGATGTGGCCGAGTTCATCGCCAACCACCTCAAAAACAACATCCGCCAGCTGGAAGGTGCCGTCAAGAAGCTGAACGCCTACTATATGCTCGAGGGCATCCAGCCGGTCATCAGCGTGGCACAGAACGCCATCAAGGACATCCTCAACGAGACCCAGCCCGTGCCGGTCACCATCGAGAAGATCGTGGGCGAGGTGTCCCGCACCTTCAACGTCTCCCCTGCCGACATCCGGGGCACCAAGCGGAACGCCAATGTCGCATCCGCCCGCCGTGTGGCCATCTATATCCTGCGCGAAGTCACCGGCATGAGCATGGAGGAGATCGGCCGGGAGTTCTCGGGCCGTGACCACTCCACCATCGTCTACTCCCTCAAGACCATGGAGCGGGACATGAAGAACGACCAGCACCTGCGGGAAACGGTCAGTGACATCATCAAGAACGTGAAAGCCTGACGGGTAAAAGTCATACTCATTCCGGCGCAAACCCCAAAATATGGGGAGAAAAAGGGACAAAACGGGGAAAACAGACCCAGATATTGTGGTGAAAGGCCGAAACTTTCCACTCTTTCCACTGAGTTTTCAACATTCAACTCCGATTCTCCACAGTCGATGTGGAAAGCGGCAGATGTTTCTCCGATTCAACATTCCATCCACAGTCCCTCAACAGACCCGTGGAAAACCAAAACCCCGCATCCCAGCAAGGGTCTGCGGAGTTTTCCACATCTTCCCCAGCCCCTACTACGGTTACTACAACAAGTTCAATATAGAAAAACAGGTTTTTGCATCGGATCCCATGGGAAACGACAGCAAAACTGACGCAAAAAAGGAGAGATAAAGCTTTGAACATCATCTGCGATAAAACTCTTCTGAGTGCAGCCATCGACGGCGTATCCAAAGCAGTCACCCTGCGCTCTACCATCCCAGTGTTGGAGGGCATTTTACTGAAAGCGGAAGGTTTCCAGCTGACCCTTACCGGCTACGACCTCGAAATGGGCATCGTGACCACCATCGAAGCCAATGTCAAGGAACCCGGCGAAATCGTTCTGAATGCAAAACTCCTCAGCAGCATGATCAGCCGGATGCCGTCGGGCCAGATCACCATCCAGTCGGCCGATAATGGCAAGACCACCATCCAAAGCGGCGTGGCACAGTTCGAGATCCAGTCCATGTCCGCCTCCGATTTCCCCGAGCTGCCCAACACCGGTGCCGAAGAGACCCTGACCATCAAGACCGGTGTGCTGCGGGACATGATCGACCGCACCCTGTACGCCGTCAGTCAGGACGAGAAAAAACCGGCGCATACCGGTGAACTTTTTGAGATCGAACCGGATAAAATGACCATCGTTGCACTGGACGGCTACCGTCTGGCCATCGTGGAGCGGCCCCTCACTGCCGTCAAGGACATCCGCATCATCGTCCCCAGCAAGACCATGACCGAAGTGTCCCACCTGCTGCCCAACGACGACGAAGAGCTGGTGCACATCTGCGCCAACCGCCGCTATGTCGTCTTCATGACTGCCGGCTACACCATCATGAGCCGCCTGATCGAGGGAGAATTCCTCAACTACCGCAACGTCATCCCCGCAGGCAGCCGCACCCGGGTGACCATCGACACCAAGGAGTTCATCGAGACCATCGAGCGCGCCTCCCTGATTATTACAGAGCGTTTAAAAAATCCCCTCCGCATCACTTTTACAGAGGGTAAAGTCGTCGTCCGCTGCCAGACGAATCTGGGCCGCGTCGTCGATGAGTTCAACGCCGAGTGCGAGGGCGACGAGGTGGAGATCGGCTTCAACAACCGCTATCTGCTGGATGCTCTGCGCAATGCCCGCACCGAGAAGGTGCGGATGGAGATCAGCGGCCCGCTCAGCCCGGTGAAAGTCCTGCCTGTGGAGGGCAGCGACTTCCTCTACCTCGTGCTGCCCGTCCGCTTTAAAAACGACTGAGAGGCGTAATAAAATGCAAAAGATCCTCATCCATACCGAATTTATCAAGCTGGATGCCCTGCTGAAATATGCAGGCCTGTGCGAGACCGGCGGCGAAGCCAAGGAGCTGGTGCAGGGCGGGGCCGTGAAGGTCAACGGCGAGGTCTGCACCATGCGCGGCAAGAAGTGCCGTCCGGGCGACACCGTCGAGCTGGACGGCCAGACCATCGAGATCGGGATGGGCGGCTGATGCGGCTGCTCTCTCTCGAGGTCGAAAATTACCGGAACATCGCCTCGGCCAGCCTGACACCGGGCCGGGAGCTGACAGTCATCTGCGGCAACAACGGTCAGGGCAAAACGAACCTCTTGGAAGCGATCTGGCTGCTCACCGGAGGCAAGAGCTTCCGGGGCGGCAAGGACGCCGAACTGGTGCGCCGGGGCGAACCCTTCGCTCTGCTCAAAGCGTCCACTCTCCGCGCACAGCAGGAGGAGCAGGAAACAGAAGAGCCGAACCGCGTCCGCCTGACCGTGGGCACACCGGACTCCCCCCGCCCGGGCCGGACGGCCTCGGTGAACGGGGGCGCCGTCAAGCGGGCCGCCAGCCTTGCAGGCAGTTTTCCGGCGGTGGTGTTCGACCCCGGACACCTGAGCCTTGTGAAGGGCGCACCCGAGGGGCGGCGGAAATTTCTGGATGCAGCCCTCTGCCAGCTCTACCCCGGCTATCTGACCATCTACCGCCGCTATATCCGGGCTTTGCAGCAAAAAAATGCGTTGCTTCGCCGTTCTGTAAACGGTGCTGCGCGTCCCTATGCCGAAAAAAGAGCCTTGTTGGAGGTGCTGAACGTGGAGCTGGCTCAGCAGGGCGAGGCCATCCAGCAGCGCCGCAGGGCGTATCTTGAGACGCTCGCGCCGCTGGCCTGCTCGAACTATGAAGAGCTGTCTCACGGGGCCGAGACGCTGCGCCTGCGGTATGCGGCCCAGTTTGAGCCGGGAGGGCTGGCCCAGCTCCTGCGGCAGAAAATGCCCGAGGAGCTGCGGGCCGGGCAGAGCCTCTGCGGCCCCCACCGGGAAGATCTGGAGCTCCTGCTGGACGGCCAGCCTGCAAAAGTGTATGCAAGCCAAGGACAGCAGCGGAGCGTCGTGCTGAGCCTGAAGATGGCGGAAGCCGCAGCGGCTGCCTCCATCACGGGCGAACACCCGGTGCTTCTGCTGGACGATGTGCTCAGCGAGCTGGACGACGGCCGCAAGCAGTATCTGCTGACCCGGATGCGGGAGAAGCAGACCTTCGTGACCAGCTGCGACGACACCGCCTTCCTCCGAACAGACGGCGAGGTCTACCGGATGAACGGCGGCGTACTGACGAAAGTGTGAGCAGAATGTATGTGCATCTGGGCCGCGATTACGTCCTGAACGACCGGGACATCATCGGCATCTTCAACTTGGAGACGACCACCATCTCTCCCCGGGGGCGGGAGTTTCTGAACTACGCCCAGAAAAACGGGGCTGTGGTCAGTCTGTCCGATGAGCTGCCCCAGAGCTATGTGCTGGCAGACGCCCCGGTGGATACGGTGTATCTTTCCGAGCTGTCTCCCGCTGCCCTCAAACGGCGCACGGAGATGAAGCTGGAATAAGCAAGTGGAGGCCGATGCGGCATATCAAAAAGACATCCAAGCAAATTTGCTTTTTACAAATCGTAACGAAATAACGAAACAAAAGGGAGAAAGGAAATGGCAGAGGAAATCATTACCAGCACCAACGCAGATACTGCGACGGACCATGAATACAACGCCAGCGAGATCCAGGTCCTGAAAGGTCTGGAGGCTGTGCGCAAGCGCCCCGGTATGTATATCGGCTCTACCGGCGAGCGGGGTCTGCACCATCTGGTGTACGAGATCGTGGACAACGCCATCGATGAGGCTCTGGCCGGTTACTGTGACCATATCGAGGTCAAGATCTTAAAGGGCGACATCATTCAGGTCACGGACAATGGCCGCGGCATCCCCGTGGATATTCAGGCAGACACCGGCCTGCCTGCCGTCACCGTCGTCTACACCATCCTCCACGCCGGCGGCAAGTTCGGCGGCGAGAACTCCGGCTACAAGGTGGCCGGCGGCCTGCACGGCGTCGGTGCGTCTGTCGTCAACGCCTGCTCGGAGTGGCTGACCGTCAACGTCCGCCGCGACGGCCACGAGTACGAGCAGACCTTCCGCCGCGGCGACCCGGATGGGCCGCTGAAGTGCATCGGCACGGTGGACCCCAGCGTCACCGGCACCCGCGTCACCTTCAAGCCCGACCCTGAGATGTTCAAGGACACCACCGTCTACAACTTTGAGACGCTGGAAAAGCGGCTGCGGGAGGAGAGCTTCCTGAACGCCGGTGTGAAGATCACCCTGACCGATGAGCGGGAGCTTTACACCCCCGTCCTTGAGGACGGCAAGGAGGGCGAGCCGACCTACCGCACCGAGGTCATGTGCTACGAGGGCGGCATCAAGAGCTTCGTCACCTATCTGGGCGAGAAGCGGGACCTCGAGGTGCTCCACCCCAATGTCATCTACCTCAAGGGCCAGACCGACCGGGGCATGGCCGAGATCGCTCTGCAGTATAATTCCAGCTACAACGAGCTGCTGCTGAGCTTTGCCAACAATGTCAACACTCCCGACGGCGGCACCCACGAAGAGGGCTTCCGCAGCAGCCTCACCCGCGTCTTCAACGACTATGGCCGCAGCCATGGCCTGCTGAAGGAGAAGGACGAGAACCTGTCCGGCGCAGACGTCCGGGAGGGCCTCATCTGTGTCATCTCCGTCAAGCTGCAGGAGGCTGAGTTCGAGGGCCAGACCAAGGCAAAGCTGGGCAACACCGAGATCCGCACCCTCGTGTCCAACATGGTCTACTCCAAGCTGATGGAGTTCTTCGAGGAGAACCCGGGCGTCGCCAAGGCCATCTTCGAGAAGGCCACGCAGGCCGCCCGTGCCCGCGCCGCTGCCAAGAAAGCCCGTGAGCTGGTGCGCCGCAAGAGCGCGCTGGAGACCAGCCGGATGCCCGGCAAGCTGGCCGACTGCCGTGAGAAAGACCCCAGCCGCACTGAGATCTTCATCGTTGAGGGCGATTCTGCAGGCGGCTCGGCCAAGATGGGCCGTGACTCGGCCATTCAGGCCATCCTCCCCCTGTGGGGCAAGATGCTCAACGTCGAAAAGGCCCGCGCCGACCGCATCTACGGCAACGACAAGCTGATGCCGGTCGTTCTGGCGCTGGGCTGCGGCATCGGCGACGAGTTCGATATTTCCAAACTGCGGTATGACAAGGTCTTCATCATGGCCGATGCCGATGTCGATGGCTCTCACATCTGCACCCTGATGCTCACCTTCTTCTTCCGCTATATGCGCCCCCTCATCGAGCAGGGCCATGTCTATGTGGCACAGCCCCCGCTGTTCAAGGTGCAGAAGGGAAATACCATCAAATACGCCTACAACGACGCCGAAATGGCCCTTCTGTCGCAGGAGATGCCCGGCGCGAAGATCAACCGCTATAAGGGCCTTGGTGAGATGAACCCGGAGCAGCTCTGGGAGACCACCATGAACCCGGATAACCGCGTCATCGTCCGCATCACCATCGAGGATGCCGAGAAGGCAGACGAGGCCTTCACCATCCTGATGGGCGATCAGGTGGAGCCGCGCCGCCGCTTTATCGAGACCAACGCGCAGTACGCAAAGCTCGACGTGTAATGGGAGGAAACAATGGAAGAAGATTACGTGATGATACCGGGCAGCGGTACCAAGATGATCATCCGGGACGTCAAGAAAGAGATCGAGACGGCGTTTCTGGATTACTCCATGTCAGTCATCGTGGCCCGCGCCCTGCCGGATGTGCGTGACGGTCTGAAGCCCGTCCACCGCCGCATCCTCTACACCATGCACGAGCGCGGCAACGACCCCAGCCATCCCTACCGCAAGTCGGCGGACACCGTCGGTGCGGTGCTGGGTTCTTACCATCCCCACGGCGACGCCTCCGTCTACGACGCGATGGTCCGTCTGGCACAGGATTTCTCCCTGCGCTACCCGCTGGTGGACGGCCAGGGCAACTTCGGCTCTGTGGACGGCGACCCCCCGGCTGCTTACCGTTACACCGAAGCCCGCATGAGCCGGATGGCTGTCGAGATGCTGACCGACATCGACAAGGACACCATCAACTGGGACCCCAACTTCGACGAGACGAAGAAGGAGCCGAGCGTCCTGCCCTGCCGCTTCCCGAACCTGCTGGTCAACGGCAGTCAGGGCATCGCCGTCGGCATGGCCACCAATATCCCGCCCCACAACCTCAGCGAGGTCATCGACGGCTGCGTGGCCTATATCGACGACCCCGACATCGACCTGCCCGGCCTGATGGAGCACATCAAAGGCCCGGACTTCCCCACTGCCGGCATCATCATGGGGCGCAGCGGCATCCGCGCCGCCTACGCCACCGGCCGCGGCAAAATCACCCTGCGGGGCCGCGCTACCATCGAAGAGACCAAGAATGGCCGCACCCAGATCATCATCACGGAGATCCCGTATATGGTCAACAAGGCCCGGCTCATCGAGAATATGGCCGATCTGGTCAAGGACAAGCGCATCGAGGGCATCACCGGACTGAACGATGAGACCAACCGCAAGGGAATGCGCATCGTGGTGGACATCCGCAAGGACGCCAACGCGCAGGTCATCCTGAACCAGCTGTATCAGTACACCCAGCTGCAGGACACCGTGGGCGTCATCATGCTGGCCATCGACCACAAGGTGCCCAAGGTCATGACCCTGAAACAGATGATCCAGAAGTACGTCGAGTTTCAGGATGAAGTCGTCCGCCGCCGCACCCAGTACGACCTGAAGAAGGCCAAGGAGCGCGCCCACATCCTCGAGGGCTTGAAAAAGGCCACCGACATCGTGGACGAGCTGATCGCCACCATCCGCGCCTGCAAGGGCGGTATGTCGGAGGCCAAGACCGCCATCATGGAGCAGTTCGGCTTCGACGACCCGCAGGCCGACGCCATCGTGAAATTGCAGCTGGGCCGTCTGGCCGGCCTCGAGATTTTGAAGATCGAGGAAGAGCTGTCCGGCCTGCAGGCCAAGATCGAGGACTGGGAAGACATCCTCGCCCACGATGCCCGAGTGCTCGAGATCGTCAAGAACGAGCTGCTGGACATGAAGAAGCGCTTCGGCGACGAGCGTCGCACCGAGATCCAGTCCGTCACCGGCGAGGTGGACATCGAGGACCTCATCGCCGAGGAGCAGTGTGTCTACACCCTCACCGAGGCCGGTTATATCAAGCGTCAGCTCAAGGCCACCTATCAGGCCCAGAAGCGCGGCGGCCGCGGCATCTCCGGCATGACCCGGAAGGAAGAGGACATCGTGCAGGAGATGTTCGTCGGCTCCACCCACGACTACGTCCTGTTCGTCACCGACAGAGGCCGCCTTTTCCGGGTCAAGGGCTACACCATCTCCGAGGGCAGCCGCACCAGCAAGGGCAGCAACATCGTCAACCTGCTGCAGCTGGCCGAAGGCGAGAAGGTCACGAATATGCTCTGCTACCCCAAGGATGAGGACAACAAGGGCGGCTTTGTCACCATGGTGACAAAGCAGGGCCTCATCAAGCGCACCCCGCTGGAGCAGTACGCCAACATCCGCAAGACGGGCCTCATCGGCATCGCCCTCAACGAGGGTGACGCGCTGGCATGGACCCGCCTGACCACCGGCAATGATATGCTCATCGTGGCTACCCGCAACGGTCAGGCCATCCGCTTCAACGAGGCCGACGCCCGCCCGATGGGCCGCAGCGGCCACGGTGTCCGGGCCATCAAGCTGGCCGAGGGCGACGAGGTCGTCGGCGTCTGCATCTGCCGCGAGGGCGGCACAGTGCTCACCGTCACCGAGAACGGCAAGGGCCGCCGCTCCGACATCGACACCTACCGCATCACCGCACGCGGCGGCAAGGGCATCCGGAACTACGACGCCTCCAAGGACAAGGTGGCAGCGGTCAAGATCGTGGATGACATCGACGATGTGCTGCTGAGCAGTCAGGAGGGCATTATCATCCGCCTGCACGCCAACGAGATCCCCGTCCAGAGCCGCTATGGCTCCGGCGTCCGGGTCATGCGTCTGGGCGAGAACGACAAGGTCATGGTCCTTGCCCGCACAGACCACGACGATGAGGCACAGACTGAGAGCATCGAGTCTGATGCCGAGGACGAACCCACCGCCGAGCAGCTGGCGGAGATGGAAGCAGCCGATGAGGCATCGGCCGCCGAAGCTCCCGAGGCCGACGTCGGCGACGAGGAATAAATCCCGGGACAAAAACATAAGAAGACCCTGTGAGGAAGTTTCTCTTTTGCAAGAGGATACCCCACAGGGTCTTTTTGCTTTTTTGCACGAAAAAACGGGACAAACTTTGACGAAAATGACAGGCGAAATTTTAAAGTTCCATTCGATGACATGATTTGATATGAAACGACCTGAATGCGTCATGAAACGACCTTGATGTTGGCGGGAATTGGGGTATCATTAAAGAGAACAATTATCATCATAGGGCAGGACCACGAAAAAATATTTTTTTCGTGGCGTGAGAGTGGAGTAAAATGCAGAGCAATGAGCCGTATATCGGAAGCGTCCGGTTTTTCAAAAACATCATTTTTTTGTGCTGCATCCTCGGCGTGCTCATCCCGACCGGGCTGGCGCTCCGCTGGCGGAGCCGGGCAAAGACGGCAGAGAGCCTGCTGGCCCAGAACGCCGTCGTGCTGACGGGCGAAGAGGATGAAGCCGCCAGCGAGGCCGAGGCGGCTTCGGCGGAGACAGAGCCGGAGGCCGACAGCTCCGATGAGCAGGAGCCGCTCAGCTACCAGCTGCTCTACCCGGATTTCTATGCGCCCACCCCCCTGCCGGACATCGAGGACGCCGGCAAGATCATCTACCTTACCTTCGATGACGGTCCCTCTGACCGCACCGACGAGGTGCTGAAGATCTTGGACGAGAAGGGGGTCAAGGCCACCTTCTTCGTCATTGGCCGGGAGGATGAGACCTCCATCCAGCGCATCAAAAAGGCCGCTGCGGCAGGCCACACCATCGGGATGCACAGCTACAGCCACGACTACGAAAAGATCTATACCTCGGTGGAGGATTTCCTCGATGACTTCTATAAGCTGTTCGTCATCCTCCGGGATGAGGCAGGCGTGATCCCCACGGTGTTCCGTTTCCCGGGCGGCAGCCTCAACAACTACAATCAGGGCGTCTACAAGGAGATCATCGCGGAGATGCTTCGCCGCGGCTTCCGCTACTACGACTGGAACCTTTCGGCAGAGGATGCGGCCAAAAAGTCGCCCTCGGCCAGCACCATCGTGGAGGGCATCACCTCCTATTCGGCCCAGAAGAAGCATGGAGTCGTGCTGATGCATGACTCCGCCCACTGCAAGACGACAGTTGAAGCATTGCCTGCACTCATTGATACGCTGCGGGAGCAGGGCTTTGATTTTGCCCCGCTGGACCGCACGGTGCGTCAGGTCAGCTTCCACTATAGATCGGCGTCAAATCAATCATGAGAGGAACGTGTTGAAGATGAGCAAGAAAGACAATTTTTCGCAGGCAGCCTATGAGATGTTCGGCATCGGCAGGGGCGGCAGCAAGCGGGAGGCCGACAAGACGGCGGAGAAGCCTGCGGAGTCCGCAGCTATGAATGTGGAAGAGGACGAGATGAGTCTGACCGTCGCGCCGACCGTCGCAGAGGTGAAGCCTCTGGAAAAGGTCCCTGAGAAGCCCAAGACCACCCTTCTGGCGGAGGGCAGCGTCTTTGAAGGCACTCTGCATACCAAGGGCGATGTGGAGATCGCAGGCGTCTTCAAGGGCGACATCTTCTCCGAGGGCAACGTCAAGCTCTTTGCCAACATCGAGGGCAACGTGCAGGGCGGCAATGTGGAGCTTGTGACCAGCAGCGTGCAGGGCGATGTCAGCGCCAAGGAGCTGCTCAAGATCGGCCCCCAGTCGGTCATCGGCGGCAACATCAAGACCAAGGATATGATCTGCTCTGGCCGCATCGTGGGCAATGTGGAGTCCAGCGGCCGTGTGACCCTGACCACCGGCAGCGCCCTCACGGGCGACCTGACCGCCGCCACCATCGCCGTCATGGAGGGCGCTCTGATGGAGGGCCGCTTCAAGATCGTAAAAAAATAAGCTGCGGTTATACTGGACAAATCGGCCCCTGATGTGATAAGCTATCGGAACAATAGAAAAGATCCTCATGGGGGAGTAGCAGGCACCGTTTTGCAGGCGGTGCAGCAAGTCAACACAATGACGGCCCGGGCGGCTGTCTGGCTTGCTTTCATTTGCGAGACTCATGTGTTTTGGTGCGAGTACCACGCCCATTCCACATGGAGTCAGTTTGTCAGAAAATGAGACCCGGAATTGGCGAAGCGCGCCGATTCCGGGTCTTTTCTCTGCCCACCAATTCCGGTCAGATCAGGAGGCATAATCATGGAATGGAGTCTTTTGTTTTTCTTCAACAGCGCCCTGCTGGGCGTGGGTCTTGCAATGGACGCGTTCTCCGTCTCGATGGCGAACGGTCTGCATGACCCCAAGATGTCCCGCCGCCGAGGCGTCCAAGTCGCAGGCACCTTCGCCGTCTTTCAGGCCGCCATGCCCATGCTGGGCTGGGTCTGCGTCCACACCATCGTGGAGCTGTTCTCCTCCTTCGAGACGCTCATCCCGTGGATCGCCCTCATCCTGCTGGGCTACATCGGCGGCAAGATGCTCCTCGAGGGCATCAAGGGCGAGGAGACCGAGGAGGCTGCCGAGCTGAGCGCAGGCGCACTCTTCATGCAGGGGGTGGCCACCAGCATCGATGCCCTGTCGGTGGGCTTCACCATCTCGGAGTACGGCTGGTTCATGGCGCTGGTCTGCTCCCTCATCATTGCGGTCGTCACCTTCTTTATCTGTGCAGCCGGTCTTTCCATCGGCAAGAAGTTCGGCACCAAGCTCTCCGGCAAGGCCTCCGTCCTCGGCGGCGTCATCCTCATCGGCATCGGTCTGGAAATTTTCATCTCCGGCATTCTGGGCTGAGAAGCACTCAGGCGCTGACGCGCCAGCTCTCCTATTGGGAGAGCTTTTTTATTTGAAATTTTACAGAAAGACTACTTGACAATTTCGCTAAAAAAAAAAGTATAATGAAGAAAAAGGTTGTGCATGATTGCAGTGCCACCTAAGGTGTTTCTGTATGAAATGGAGGAACTGGCTATGAAATTTGTGAAAAAACTTTTGGCTGTCGTATTGGCTGGTACAATGGTGCTCACCCTGCTCACCAGCTGTGGAATATCCAAAACGAAAATTGAAGATTACATCAAGTCGATGCCTTCGGTTACTTTAGAGTCCATGCTTGTAAGTGGGTCTGATTCTCATGTCACACTGAAGCCGGTCGAAAACAATGATGCTGCGCTTTTGGCCAGCAAAGCGAAAGACTGGCTGGCAGCATCTGAAAACGCCGATAAAACCGCTAAGGAGTATATGGATGAGCTGGACTATGATGCATATGTTTCGTTTAGAGAACCTTTTGTTGATGATGATAAGGCTGAGTATGTCGGCATCAGCTTCATAAAGCTTCCTTCTGAAAAATTTGATTCGCAAAATGCATGGATCGCCTACAATCTTATGTCAAAAGAACGCGTTATGATTATTTCCAATTGGGATGCAGTTGATGGTTCTGAAGGCACGGTCAGCGTAACTACAGAAAAAATTGGGGATAACACTTATGCTTTTGCTGTGATCCGTACTCCTGGTCGTGACCCCGACGCGGGTGAAGACGGCGGATCCATTCATCTGTGATCTTACACCGAACATCTGCCCGGCAGGATTTTCTGCACGGGTTTGATCCAACAATAAAAACGAGACAGGCTTTTCCAAACGGAACTGCCTGTCTCGTTTTTTTGCGGCAGATGATTCGGAAATGAGCCGCTGTTCCACATGGAACATTTATTTTTCGGTCTCCGGTTCAAAATAATCTGCGTATTCCTCGGTGAGCTTACTGCCCAGACGGCGGATGCCGCCGTAGAGATGGCGCTCTACCAGCGGTTCGAAGGCCGCAAGGTCGCACCGCTCAATGGCGTCGATGAGGTTGTGGTGGTCGGCCACCACCTCGGCCAGACCGCCGGTGGTCAGGGTATCCAGCATCCGGAAGCGGCTGTAGTCGGCGTGGGCGTTCTGCAAGGTGCGCCAGAGGTACATCTTCCCCATGGCGGAGAACCACGTCTCGTGGAGGCGGGTGTCGGCCTCGTAGAGGCGGTTGAAGTCCAGCGTCTCGGCCTTGGCCAGCTCGTCGTAGGCGGCGGCGCGCTGACGGATGAGGGCGCGGTGCTCGGGGGTGCAGTGGGGCGCAAAGTCCCGCAGCACCCGGGCCTCCACCGCGATGCGCTCGTAGATCAGCTCATCCACGATGTCCCGGTTCAGCCGGGTGACAGTGGTGCCCTTGTAGGGCACGATCTTCACAAGGCCGTTTTCCTGCAGGCGCTGCAGCACCACCCGGATGAGGGAGCGGGGCGCGCCGAAGCGGGTGCAGAGCGGGTTTTCGCTCAGAGAGCAGCCGGGCCGCAGGGTCAGATCGATGATCTCCCGCTCGAGGACGGCGTATATTTCCGAATCCGTTTTAAACTGCTGTTCCATTATCGTTTTCCTGTCTGATGCCCCAAGCGGGCCATGTCCCGGGCACGGGGAGGCGGAAGTCCATCGCCTTGCCGGTGCCGGGGTGGATGAAGCGGAGGCGGGCGCTCTGGAGCGCGATGTCTCCCTTGACGCGGCTCCCGTATTTGCCGTCGCCCCAGAGCGGGTGGCGGCGGGAGGCGAACTGCACCCGGATCTGATGGGTGCGGCCGGTGTGGAGGGTGATGTCCGCGAGGCTGGCGCTGCCGTCCGGGGCAGACGCCGCAAGGCGGTATTCCAGCACAGCCTCCTTCACGCCCTTGCGGGGGCGGCTGACCGGGAAGACCCGGCCCTTCCGGCTGTCCTTGAATAAGTAGTCGCGCAGGACGCCTCCGGCGGGGAGCGTTTCGTCCGGCCCGCCCGCGATGAGGGCGCGGTACTCCTTCCGGAAGGGCGGTGCGTCCGGCGCATCGGCGGCGGGCTCGGCCCGGCCATCCTGCACGGCATAATACTGCTGGCTCTGGGCCACCTGCCGGCTGAGGGCGGCAGCGGCCTGCGGGGTCTTGGCATAGACCATCAGCCCGGACACACCGGTGTCCAGCCGGTGGATGACGCCCACATAGGCGTCGGGCCTGCCCCAGTGCTTCCGCAGGGCAGCGGGGACGCCCTCCTCGCTGGAAAGACCGGCGGGCTTGTCCAGCACCACGAGGGCTGCATCTTCGTAGAGGATCACAGCTTGCCCTCGTCCACCAGCGCCTTGAGCTTGAGCACGCCCGCGATGGTCTTGCCGTCCTTGATCTCGTTGCGCATGACCATCTCGTAGGCCTTTGCCAGCGGGATGCGGTCAGGCGTCAGGAACTCGTCGTCGTCCAGATGCATCTGGGTCTTGTGCAGCCCGGTGGCCGCCCACATATAAATGACCTCGGTGTCATAGCCCACGGTGGGGTAGAACTCGCCCAGCGGGGTGTAGTGGTCGGCGGTCAGGCCGCACTCTTCGCCCAGCTCCCGCTTGGCGGCCTCGAAGGGGTCTTCGCCTTTTTCCAGCTTGCCGGCGGGCAGCTCCCACAGCTCCTGCTGCATGGCATAGCGGAACTGGCGCACCATGCAGAGGGTGCCGTCCTCAAAATAGGGCACGATGCAGGCCCCGCCGTGGTGGTGGACGACCTCACGCTGGGCGGTCTCGCCGTTTTCCAGCAGGGCGGTGTCCTTGGTCAGCGTGACCACCCGGCCCTCAAAGAGCACCTCGCTCGTGAGCGTCTTTTCGAAATGTGCAGCATCCATCGTTTTTTGTGCCTGTCCTTCCCTGCGCTCCAAGGCGCATTTTCCTATGGATAAAGTTTACGGCAGAAGCTGTACAAATGTCAATTATAAATTTAGGATTTTGTAAGAAAAACCTCATCATCACTGGATTTTAGGCAATAAAAGCCTCTTGGATGCAGGCAGGGACACATCTGTAAAAAAGAGCTAAAAATTTTCGGGAATTTTTGTTGTGTTTTGCCAGTGGGTTTGCGTTGCCTTTGCCAGCGGAATTTGCTATTATATTAGATGAGCAATAGTGCCTTCATGGGGTTCTCCGGCCCCGGGCAGGGCTATTGCCCTCGATGGGTCTGTGCTTTTGCGGAGTTCTCCGGCTCCGGCAGCGCGCAGCATCCGTCAGTTGAGCAATGCGTTTTTCAAGGAGTTCTCCGGCTCCGGCCAAAGACGTTTGCCCCGCGCAGAAGGTACCAAAATTCTGAATGGAGGAAGAAAAATGCCTAGAGCAAAGCAAACCATGGATGGCAATACCGCTGCCGCTCATGTAGCATATGCCTACACGGACGTGGCTGCTATCTACCCCATTACCCCCTCTTCTCCGATGGCTGACTCTGTGGACCAGTGGTCCGCTGCCGGCCAGAAGAACATCTTCGGCAACCAGGTCAAGGTCGTCGAGATGGAGTCTGAGGCAGGCGCTGCAGGCGCTGTGCACGGCTCTCTGGGTGCAGGTGCTGTTACCACCACCTTCACCGCTTCTCAGGGCCTGCTGCTGATGATCCCCAATATGTACAAGATCGCTGCTGAGCAGCTGCCCTGCGTGTTCGATGTTTCTGCACGTACCGTTGCTACCCAGTCCCTGAACATCTTCGGTGATCACAGCGACGTTATGGCATGCCGCCAGACCGGCTTCGCAATGCTGGTCGAGAGCAGCGTGCAGGAAGTCATGGATCTGTCCCCTGTTGCCCATCTGGCAGCCATCGAGGGCAAGGTCCCCTTCCTGAACTTCTTCGACGGCTTCCGTACTTCTCACGAGTACCAGAAGATCGAGAAGTGGGATTACGCCGACCTGAAGGAAATGTGCAACATGGAGGCTGTCGAGGAGTTCCGTGCCAAGGCTTTGAACCCCGAGCACCCCAAGATGCGCGGCTCCCACGAGAACGGCGACGTGTTCTTCCAGCATCGTGAGGCCTGCAACTCTGTCTACGACGCACTGCCCGCAGTCGTCGAGAAGTACATGGCCAAGATCAACGAGAAGCTGGGCACCAACTACGACCTGTTCAACTACTACGGCGCACCCGATGCCGATCGCGTCATGATCGCTATGGGCTCTGTCTGCGACGTTGCTGACGAGGTCATCGATTACCTGAACGCTAAGGGCGAGAAGGTCGGTATCGTCAAGGTCCGCCTGTACCGTCCTTGGGTGTCCTCCGCTCTGCTGAAGGTCCTGCCCAAGACCGCCAAGAAGGTGGCTGTGCTGGACCGCACCAAGGAGCCCGGCTCTCTGGGCGAGCCCCTGTATCTGGATGTCGCAGCTACCCTGCGTGAGGCTGGCATGAACGATGTCATCCTGACCGGCGGCCGCTACGGTCTGGGCAGCAAGGACACTCCCCCGTCCTCCATCTTCGCTCTGTTCAAGGAGCTGGAGAAGGATCAGCCGAAGGAGCGCTTCACCCTCGGCATCACCGATGATGTCACCGGCCTGTCTCTGCCTGAGGTCAAGCCCGCTCCCATCACCGCAGCTGCTGGCACCAAGGAGTGCAAGTTCTGGGGTCTGGGCGGCGACGGTACCGTCGGTGCAAACAAGAACTCCGTCAAGATCATCGGCGACCATACCGACAAGTATGTTCAGGCATACTTCCAGTATGACTCCAAGAAGACCGGCGGCGTGACCATCAGCCACCTGCGTTTCGGCGACAAGCCCATCCGCAGCCCCTACTACATCAATCAGGCTGACTTCGTGGCCTGCCACAACCCCGCTTACATCCACATGGGCATGAAGATGGTCCAGGATGTCAAGCCCGGCGGCGTGTTCATGATCAACTGCCAGTGGAACGATGAGGAGCTGGGCCATCACCTGAATGCTGAGGCCAAGAAGTACATCGCTGACAACAACATCCAGCTGTACACCATCAACGCAATCGATAAGGCAATCGAGATCGGTATGGGCAAGCGCACCAATACCATCCTGCAGTCCGCTTTCTTCAAGCTGGCTGACGTTATGCCCATCGATGACGCCATCAACTTCATGAAGCAGGCAGCTCAGAAGAGCTACGGCAAGAAGGGTCAGGACGTCGTTGAGATGAACTGGAAGGCCATCGATGCCGGTGTTGACGCCATCCACAAGGTTGACGTTCCCGCTTCTTGGTCCAACCCCGAGGCCGATCCCGCTCCGAAGGAGCTGGCTGGCCGTCCGGAGCTGGTCAAGCAGATCCGCGACGTCATGGAGCCCATCGCTCGTATGGACGGCGACAGCCTGCCCGTCTCTGCCTTCGTTGCTAACGCAAACGGCGAGTGGGAGCAGGGTGCTTCCGCTTACGAGAAGCGCGGCACCGCTGTGAACGTCCCCGAGTGGGATGCTTCCAAGTGTGTTGGCTGCAACCAGTGCGCATTCGTGTGCTCTCACGCAACCATCCGTCCCTTCCAGCTGACCGCTGACGAGCTGGCAGCAGCTCCCGCACAGACCAAGAGCCGCGACAACAAGCCCGCAAACGAGTACAAGTTTGTCATGGCTGTGTCTCCTCTGGACTGCATGGGCTGCGGCGAGTGTGTCACCGTCTGCCCCACCAAGGCTATCCAGATGGTTCCTCAGGAGTCTCAGGCCGACCAGCAGGCAGTCTTCGACTACTGCGTCGCCAACATCTCCAAGAAGCCCTCTAAGTTCGCAGACGACACCGTCATCGGCTCTCAGTTCAACCAGCCGCTGCTGGAGTTCTCTGGCTCCTGCGCAGGCTGTGCTGAGACCTCTTACGCACGTCTGATCACCCAGCTGTTCGGCGAGAAGATGTACATCTCCAACGCCACCGGCTGCTCCTCTATCTGGGGCGGTACTGCTTCCATCTCTCCGTACACTGTCAATAAGGACAGCGGCCACGGTCCTGCATGGTGCAACTCCCTGTTCGAGGATAACGCAGAGCACGGTCTGGGCCTGTATCTGGGCCAGAAGACCGTCCGTGAGAACCTGATCAAGCGCATCGCTGAGGTCGCTGGTTCTGACAAGGCTTCTGCTGAGCTGAAGGCTGCCTTTGACGAGTTCATGGCAACCAAGAACAACACCAAGGCAAACGATGCCCCCGCTAAGGCTCTGATCGCTGAGCTGGAGAAGGCTGCTGCCGCTGGCTGCACCGAGTCCGCTGAGATCCTGAAGAGCAAGGAGTTCATCGCCAAGAAGTCCGTCTGGATCTTCGGTGGTGACGGCTGGGCATACGACATCGGCTTCGGCGGTCTGGATCACGTTCTGGCCTCCGGCGAGGATGTCAACGTCATGGTCTTCGATACTGAGATGTACTCCAACACCGGCGGACAGGCTTCCAAGGCTTCCAACATTGGTGAGGTCTGCCAGTTCGCTGCTGCTGGTAAGGAGATCAGCAAGAAGAGCCTGTCCGAGATCGCTATGACCTACGGCTACATCTATGTCGCTCAGATCGCTCTGGGCGCCAACATGAACCAGGCTGTCAAGGCGATCGCTGAGGCTGAGGCTTACCCCGGCCCCTCTCTGATCATCGGCTACGCTCCCTGCGAGCTGCACGGTGTTAAGGGCGGCATGACCAACTGCCAGAACGAGATGAAGAAGGCAGTTGAGGCTGGTTACTGGAACCTGTTCACCTTCAATCCGGCCAACAAGGCTCAGGGCAAGAACCCCTTCACCCTGACCTCCAAGGCTGTGGATGGCGAGAAGTATCAGGCCCTGCTGGCAAACGAGACCCGTTACAGCCGCCTGACCCGCGCCTTCCCGGAGCGTGCAAAGCAGCTCTTCGCTCGCAACGAGCAGGTCGCAAACGACCGTTACGAGCACCTGAGCCGTCTGGTCGAGCTGTACAAGTAAACCAAAGTTCTTTTCCCTCTGGCCGGAACCTGCCGCAGCGGCACCTTAGTCCCGAAAGGGCGGCTGCTCCGTGCTGGCGATTACTGCGCAACGCAGCAGTACGAAACTGCGGCCCCGGCCAGAGCAAAGACGCGGCTTACGCCTACGCAAAGACCAAAGCTTTGTGCCCTAACCTGATTTCGACTCTCTGCCTGTTCCCGGACGCGTCGGGGCGGGCAGAGTCTGAAATACCAAAGCGCCCGCGAGGGTCCTTGAAAGCATACTTCGCGTGTGTCAGGAGCATAAGGTCTGCTCGCAGATACCTTGCTCCGCCTGCTGCATAAGACCTGCTTTGCAGGGATCTTGCCGCAGCCAAAAACGAGATCCGTTTTTAGCGCCCCGCTCACTGGAAACAGTGTCCGGGGCGTATTTTTTATGCCTTTCGATTTTTACACTTTCTTCATAGGTTTTTCATGAAATCCAGCCGAAAAGCTGTTATACTACAGCCATGAGGATTCGGGGCCGCAACCGATTCCTTGTACATGATTCCTCCTCACACCAAAGCAATATCCGAACACAGCGCCCTTTCCGGTGAAGCCGCAAGCACCGGGGAGGGCGCTGTGTGTTTTTGTACGGCAATATTCCGGAAATGGAACGCTTACAGGGTTGACCGGGCATTTTTAAGGAGATATAATAAGCCTGTAAGGCTAAGAAACTTAGTATTTTGAACTTGTGGAGGTGAACGCAGGACAATGGACCCGGATCATAGTCGAAGACGATGGAATGATGCGGCCGGAACGACCGCGAAAGGTGCTGCGTTCGCCTTTTTTGTACGCTGAACAGCGGGGTGTCTGCTGTCCGGCTGCCGTACAAAAGGGGCGCAGCTCTGCGCGTGCAGACGGGGCGTGTGCGGCCCTGAGGCTGCGGTGCAGGAGCGGCGCTTTTGCGTTGATGCGGCTGTGTCCTCCTGAGACAGGAAAGAGGAGGAACACGAATGGAAGAAAAAAAGAACAACCCGGAGCGCGAAGTGGACGAAGCCCTTCCGGTGCAGGAGCTGCCTGCCGATATTCCCGCCGAGGTGCGCCAGAAATTGGCCGAAGACCTGAACGAGCAGGCCACCGAAGACCTCAGGCAGGACGTCCGTGAGGCCGAAAAAGAGGAGGCCAACGACGAAGAGGTCAAGGCCAACCCTGAGATGCTCACCAAAAGCCGTCTGCTCAAGCTGCTCATCAAGAAGCAGTACGTCAAGCTGCGCGAGGTGACTGAGGAAGAGCAGCCCGCCGATTTGGCCGAGCTGCTGGAAGAGCTGGACGAGAACAACCGCCTCGTGGTGTTCCGTCTGCTGAAAAAGGACGTTGCGACCGAGGCGTTCGCCTATATGTCCGACGAGGCCCGCGACGACCTCGTGAATGCGTTTTCGGATGTCGAGCTGGTGAGCGCCATCGAGGAGATGAGCCTTGACGACGCCGCCGACCTGCTGGAGGATATGCCCGCCGGTGTGGTCAAGCGGGTCTTGGAAAAGTCGTCCCGCCAGACCCGTGAGAGCCTGAACAAGCTGCTGAACTATCCCGAAAGCTCTGCTGGCAGCCTGATGACCCCCGAATACGTCCGTCTGCGGGAGGGGATGACCGTCAGCGATGCCTTTGCAGCCATCCGCAGACAGGGTGAGAACGCCGAGACCGTCTACACCTGCTATGTGGTGGAGCGCAACCGCCTGAAGGGCGTCGTGTCGGCCCGCAGCCTGCTGCTGGCGGATCCGTCCACCCCCATCACGGACATCATGGACGACAATGTCGTCGCCGTGAAGGTCACGGACGATCAGGAGTTCGTGGCCCGTGAGATGCAGCGCTACGACTTCACCGCCATGCCCGTTCTGGACAACGAGGGGATGTTCGTCGGTATCATCACCATCGACGATGCCATCGACGTCCTGACCGACGAGAGCACCGAAGATATGCAGAAGATGGCGGCGATCCTGCCCGACGACGATGCCACCACCTACTTCGGCACCAGCGTCTGGACCCACGCCAAGCAGCGTATCCCATGGCTGCTCATCCTGATGCTCTCCGCCACCTTCACCGGCATGGTCACGACCCACTACGAGGAGGCCTTCGTCAGCCTGCCCCTGCTGGTCTCCTTCATGCCCATGCTGATGGACACCGCCGGCAACTGCGGCAACCAGATCAGCACTCTCATGGTGCGCGGCCTCGCGCTGGGCGAGGTGGAACCCAGCGATTTCCTCCGCGTTCTGGGCAAGGAGCTGCGGGTCTCCGCCATCGTCGGCGCGGTGCTGGGCCTTGTCAACGGCCTGCGCATCTACCTGATGTACACCTACCTCTACGCCGGGCAGTATCAGAACGTCATCGGCTATGCGGTGGTGGTCAGTGTGTCGCTGTTCTTCAGCGTCATCCTCGCAAAGCTGGTGGGCGGTATGCTGCCGCTGGCCGCCAAGAAGCTGGGCACCGACCCGGCCATCATGGCGACCCCCTTCATCACCACCATCGTGGACGCCTGCAGCCTGATCCTCTATTTCCAGATCGCACAGGTCGTCTTCCGCAATATGATGTAACGATACAGAACGCCCCCGCTCAAGGCCCTGAGCGGGGGCGTTCTGCGTTCCGGCCCCCAAGACGCAACAAGACCCCTTCCCGCGCTTGCGGCGACGCGGAAAGGAGTCTTGTCGTTTGGGGTATTGCTTTGGTGTGAGGAGGAATCATGTGCAAGGGTGCGGTTGCGGCCCCGCACCCTTGTGAGCTATAGTATACCCGAACTGTGGGCCAAAATCATGTCTTTCTTGTGAAAGATTTGTTAATCGGCCTGTGAAATTTTTGGGAGACGGGTGCTCAATTTTCAGCATCGGAGACAAGGGCCGCGTGCTGCCGCCCCATCTCCACATAGGCCTCGGCGTTTTCGATGTTGTGGGCCAGCTGGTCGTCCCGGATGGTCTTGATGACCCGGGCGGGCACGCCTACGGCCACCGAGTTGTCGGGGATGACCATCCCCTCCGGCACCAGCGCTCCGGCCCCGATGATGCAGTTTTTGCCCACGACAGAGTGGTTGAGCAGGGTGGCGTGCATCCCGATGAGGCTGTTTTCCCCTACTGTGCAGCCGTGGGCAATGGCACAGTGGCCCACCGTGACTTTCTTGCCCAGAAGGACTTGTCCGCCCGGGTCGCAGTGGAGGACGGCGTTGTCCTGCACGTTGCAGTTTTCGCCCAGCACCAGCGTGCCCTCGTCGCCCCGCAGCACAGCCCCGTACCAGATGTTTGTGCCCTTGCCCAGCGTCACATCGCCCAGCACCGTCGCATTCGCGGCCACGAAGACTGCGCCCTCGTCCCGGGGCGTTTTTCCACCAAAGGATAGGATCATTGTTGAAAAACCACCTTTCTCTTTTGCTTCATTTATGGTATTCTTTATAATAGCATTTTATATCGGATTATGGAAGCCCGGGGCTTCCGAAGGAGTTTCGCTTTATGAAGTTTACGTCCCCGATGCGGCAGCTGGCGGCGCTGGCCCTGACTGCCGTGTTCCTCACCACGGCGGCGCTGTCGGGCTTCGCGGTCTACGCCATGCCCATCCAAGCCGCCTATCCGCAGGAATCCATCTACCTCTTCGACGCCGACACCGGGGAGACCCTCGTGGAGCAGAATCCCGACCTTCCCCGCTGCGTCGCCAGCCTGACCAAGATGATGACGGCTCTGCTGGTGCTGGAAAGCGGCACCGACCTCAACGCCAGCATCACCATCCCGGACAGCCTCACGCCGGAGTTACAGTCCATCCGGGCCAACCGGGGCCACACCATCGGCCTGCAGGCGGGCGAGACGGTGCGCCGCATCGACATGATGTACGCCATGCTCCTGCCCAGCGCCAACGATGCGGCCAGCGTGCTGGCCAATGATACTTCCGGCAGTCTCGCCGCGTTTGCAGCGCAGATGAACGTCCGGGCAAGCCAGCTGGGCTGCACGGCGACCCACTTCACCTGCCCGCACGGCCTCTACGACGGCGGGAACTACTCCACAGCCCGGGACATGGCCAAGATCGCGCTGGCCTGCTACGCAAACTCCACCTACCGCCGGATCGCGGATACGGCGTCCTATCGGCTGCCCGCCACGGAGCTGCATCCGGCCCGGACGATCACGACGACCAACAAGCTCCTGCAGCCCGCCAGCGGCTACTACCGCAGCTATGCCCACGGCATGAAGACCGGTTTTACCACGCAGGCCGGGCGGTGCTTCGTCACCTTCGCCCAGCAGGACGGCCACACCTACGGGCTGGTCATCCTCGGCTCGAACTCCCAGAACATCTTCCGGGAGGCGGCAGAGCTGTTTGACTGGGCCTTTACCAGCCCCGAGCTGCACCCTGCCCCGGTGGAGGCCGAGCCGGAGAAACAGGAGCGGGGCGGATTCTGGCACAAACTATTTGGCTGACGTTTGAATGTCAAGGAGGACAAAGCCTATGAATCGATCGAATTTCCTGCCCCGGGCCGCGGCGCTGCTGCTCACGCTGGTGCTGATGGCCTGCACCGCCCTGCCCGGCTTCGCCGTCTACCAGATGCCCATCCAGACGGTCAGCGATACCGAGTCGGTGTACCTCTTCAATCTGGACACCGGCAAGCCCATCCTTCGCCAGAACTCCGACCAGCAGCGGTACATCGCCAGCCTGACCAAGATGATGACGGCCCTGCTCTTCCTCGAGAGCGGCAAGGATATGAACGCCGAGATCACCATTCCTGCTTCCCTGACGCAGGAGTTCAAGGACATCCAGAACGCCAACGGCTCCACCATGAACCTCCGCATCGGCGAGACGGTGCGCCGCATCGACCTGCTGTACGGCCTGCTGGTGGCCAGCGCCAACGACGCGGCCAGCGTCATCGCCAGCGATGTCTCGGGCGGCGACCTGACGGCCTTTGTGGCCCGGATGAATGCCCGCGCCAAGGAGCTGGGCTGTGAGGACACCACCTTCACCTGCGTCCACGGCCTGTACGACTACGGCAACGTCTCCACAGCCGAAGACCTTGCCAAAATTGCTGCCGCCTGCTACACCGACGAGACCTATATGCAGGCCGCCAACACCCTCACCTATACCCTGCCCGCAACGAACCTCCACCAGAACGAGCGCTCCATCAAGTCCACCAACCTCATGCTGGACCCGGAGTACGCCTACTACCGCGACTATATCCGGGGCATGAAGACCGGTTTCACCACCCTCGCGGGGCGGTGCTTCGTCACCTTCGCCCAGCAGGATGGCCACACCTATGGCCTCGTGGTGCTGGGCAGCGACCTGAACAACATCTATCGGGAGTGCTCTGAACTTTTGGACTGGGCCTTTTCTAGCTTCGCCGACCGGCCCTTGGTGGATACGGAGACGGTGCTGACCACCCTCCCGCTGACCAAGTGCCGTGCCGAAGAGACTGTGGAGCTGTATGCCGCCAATGACCTCAGCGGCTACGGCCACGCCGACGACGAGGTGACGTTCGACTTCTCCCTGCCGGAGAGCGCTGCCGCCACCATCAAGGAGGGCGCTGTACTGGGCACGGCCACCGTCTATCTCGACGGTTATGAGATGGGGACGGTGGACCTTGTCACCCACAAGGAGTATGTGTCTGACTTTCGCACCGACGCCAAAACGACCCTTCTGCTCATGGCTGCGCTGGTAGGCATCCTCATCGTGCTGGGCTTCCTCACGATGGTGGCCGGCGGCGGCTCGCTGAACCTGCGGCGGAGGAATCGCTCCCGCAGAAGATGATAGAGCAAAAAGCTCCCCGCTGGGGAGCTTTTTTTGCTATGTGGAGTTGATTTTTTATGAACGGCTGCACGCGCTGGTGGCGCGGATTAAATCGCTCTTGCGGTGGGGCTAAGTTCTCTTTTGCGTGCCAAAAGAGAACCAGAAAAGCACCCGCTACTTTCGAGGCGCGGGAGGCACGAATCAAGGGCTACTCGCCCTTGATAATCCCGGAGGAGATGTCGAAACGGAAAAAAGCTGGCCGCTTCGCTAAAAGCTTTTTTCTCGTTTCTCCGACTTGCTGCTTCGCAGCTGGTGTTACGTTTTCTCAGGGCGTGAAGTTCAGCGACAACGTGAAATCTTCGGCGGAGCCGTAAATGGGAGAAGCACAAAAAAATGCGTTTATAGCAATTTTCAAAAATAAGGCGAATAGCCGCAGGAATGGAACCAGCCTGAGCAGTCAGAAGGCGAAACTGTCTGAAAAGCACATTGTATCGCGTTCGGAAGAGCATCCATGGTCCGTGTTCTTGACTTCTTCCGATTTACAACCGGTAGCACCTACGCAAATAGCCACGCTCAATGCAATTGCCGCAATATGCTTTTTCTTTAATCGCATAAAAATCTTCCAAGCTTCTATTCCCTAGGCCGAACGTATTAGTTACGCAGTGCTTTTTCACGCACTTCCGGTGTAACTGCTTTCAGAAGATTATAGAGGTCAATAATATCGGTGATTGCCTGCCGGTCCTGCACCGTCCATGTGTAATCAAACTTGCTATAATCCGTTCCCTCGAAACGCATGATAACGGTATCGGCACTCAAAAGGTTTCGCAACCATTCGACTTCACTGTCTTCCATTTCAAAGGTGGCCCATGCAAACCATTTACCAAGCTCTTTGTCGTATCCATAATCGGAGTTATCATAATCGCAAATGTAAGTGTACTTATAATCTCCACCGCGCAGAATGATGTCATCGATATCCAGCTCGGAAGAGCCCATGTAAGTAAAATCTTCCCAGAAAACAATAGTGTTCCCCTTGTCCCAGATATAAAGGTTGGGGCCAATGCCACACGTCTTGCGCTTATCGATGCTGTCATCATGCGGGGTTGTAATCGCCCAGCAGTCTTCTACTGCATCGTAGTTGACATTGCACTTTGCAAGTGCATCCTGAATACCAAGAGTCTGCTGTGCTTCTGCCAGCACACCAAAATTGGTGACAGCAGCTTTTCCTGCATCATCCAACTGGTTATAGGCATCCAAAGCGGCCACGATTGCCGCGCGTCTGCTGCGCGCGACAGTGCCGATCTGGCTGATCAGTGCTTCTACCTGCTCCGGGGTCACAGCACTATTCTGCTGCGCGAGCACCGCAAAAGGAACGTCCCCGGCGGGGCTGGCGGCCAGCGCGGGTAACGCAGTGCCTGCCATCAGTGCTGCCACAATTGTGCCTGCCGCAATAACTTTGCATTTTTCCAAAATTTTCATTTGATTTTCCTCTTTTCTCCTGACTTCGGCTTATAGCTGTTGTAACATAAAATTATAGATACAACAAAAAGGAGCGTTTTGGCATGATGACAAATGAAGAGATCCTTGCTATCCTGCGGCAGTACCCTGATCTGGTCCCCGAGGTTCTGGCCATCCTGACCGAAGCCCCTGCCAAAACAGATCTGCCGTTTGTCGGCTGATTCACTCCGGCTTTGCCCGGGAGCGCAGCAGCGTTTCCACCGCGTTGCGCTGCTCTGGCGTTGCGCTGTTAAGCAACGCCACAATTTCCTGCATCTGTTTGTCGAGCTCGCCCATCCCGGCGGGCTCTTTTTTTGTGCCCATAAGCGCTTCAACGGTAATGCCAAAGTAGTCCGCAATTTTTTGCGGCTGGACATTCTGGGTAAAGCGCCGTTTTTCCAGCTTGTCGGCATAGAGTTTGAAAAAACAAGTTATTCTGCAACAGCAGCAGGGGTTTTTCCCCCACACCGTCCTGTTGATCAGGTGTCAATGCGCGGGCAGTACCTTCCGATCTGCTTTCCGCCCTAAATCCAAAAATATTGCCAAGAGTAAAACGTACCCACAATATTATTTTACACCATCTTGTATGGCTTGGCAATGTTTTTTGGGGGGGAGTCGAAACACCCCTCCCTACCTCTGGCCCGCGCGGAGCGCAAGCCATTTGACCGAAAGAAAAAACTTAATCCGCGCCACAAGCGCGCACACCCGCTCAAAAATAAAAGAGAAGCACCTGCCCTTTTGCAGATGCTCCCCCTGATTCATCATCCCAGCTTCGCCGCCAGAACAGAAAGCACGATCTTCGGATTCACCTGCGCCCCCAGCCGCTGGATGGCGGCATCGGCCAGCGAGAGGGCGCGGCGGGCGGCATCGCCCGTCAAGGGCGCGCCGCCGCAGCCCCGCAGTCCGGCGGCAGCCACAGCCCGGAAATCGCCCAGCAGCGCGGCGGCTGCGGCCTTGTCCTTCTCGTACCCTGCCAGCAGAACGGCGGCCGCGTAGCTGTCCTGCGCCGCCGCAGCCTTCGCCAGCGTCAGGGCCTTTTCCACCTGTTCCCGGCGGGCGTCGTCCTGTGCCGCCGCGAGTACGGTGCCGATGTGGCCGTCGAACAGCTGGCTGTAAAGCTGGGCCTGCTTTTTATCCACACCCTGCCCGATGCACCACTTGGCGCACTCCTCGGGGCTGACCGGGGCCACGGCAAAGCTGACGCAGCGGCTGCGGATGGTGGGCAGGACACCAGCCAGCGAGTCCGCGGTCAAGAGGAACAGCACTCCCTCAGGCGGCTCTTCCATCACCTTCAGAAGGGCGTTGGCAGACTCCTCGTTCATCCGCTCCACATGATAGAGCAGGACGGCGCGGCCTTCGGCAGAGAGGCTGGTGTTGAAGATCTCAGTGCGCATGGCCTTGACCTGACTGACGAGATACCGCCCGCCTGTGCCCATACCGGTGACGGAGATGGCCTCCCGCACGATGCCCGTTTCCACCCTACCGCTGCTGCGGTCGCCGGCCTTGCCTACGGCACGACAGCATTCGCCCCGCAGAAGGGCCTCAGCGGGCGCGCCGCCCGCAGGGTAAAGATAGTCTGCCGCCACGCAGCGGGCCGCGTAGCCCGCGCCTAAGCCCGTCTCACCCACCAAGAGCACACTGTGGGTCAGGCGGCGGCTTTCCAGCATCAGGCGGACGCTGTCTTTGAGGGCGGAGTTGCCCGCAAGGCGGTCGATCATCATGAGCGGCTCACCTCCGGTTCTTTCGCTTCCACTGCTCCCGGCGGATCCACGCCCGGACGCTGCGCAGAGCCTGCGGCCCGAAGAAGAGCGCGAAGCCCAGCATACTCAGCAGATAGCTCACCTTATACAGCCACCCGGCGGTAAGGAAACTGAACAGCCACATGGCGGCAGCAAAGAGGCCGAAGTACTTCACCCTCACCGGGAAGACGAAGAACAAAAGCACCTGCACCTCGGGGTAGAGCATGGCGAAAGCCAGCAGCAGGGACAGCGACAGGCAGTAGGTATCGGCGGGGATGCCGGTGATGAGACAGCCCAGCGCCGTGCCCGCCATCCCCAGCAGGAAGTAGAGGTTGAAGCGGAAATCGCCCCACTCCTTTTCCAGCGCAGAGCCGATGAACCATGTGAAGTAGATGCCCAGAATGACGCTCAGCGGCCCGCCCCCCGAGAACGGGATGAAGACAAAGGTGATGAGACGCCACACCTGCCCCATCAGCAGCAGGCCCCGGCTCAGGCCGAGGTAGGATGAGACAAATTGATTTACGAACAGCTCGATGGCGTAGACCAGGATCTGTCCGCCTACGATGAGGGAGATGAGATTCGGGATGCAAAAGCGGCCATATTTCCGCTCAAGGCGGGAGATCCAGTTCATAGACAGACGCCTCCGTGAAAATAAATTTTGCGGCCCATGTCCGGGGCCATATCCTGCCTTTCATTGTATCATGTTTGCCCGGTCCATTCAAGAAAATCCGTGGGAACAGCGGTGTTCCATTTTCATCCGGAGATGGGAGAAGTATCCCGTCTGGAATCATCTTTTAACTTTTTCCACTGGGTTTTCCACTGATTTTGTGAAAAAGAAGCCGGTTTTCCCACGGCGTTTTCCACTTTTTCCACTGAGTTTTCCACAGAAAATCGAGCATCGGGTTATACACGATGTATTCAAGAGCGAGAAATGAGGGAAAAACTGGGGAGAAAAGGGGTCGAAGCACCTTTTTTCCAAAAGAAAGTCGAGGCCAAAAATTTATTTTCGGAGGCATTTCGCACCCGGGAGGAAAACAGCTCTCCCCTCTGGAATTTTTGGCCCCGGAGTTTTCCACAAGCGTGCCCCGGCAAAACGTCTCTGTGGAAAACTGTGGAGAGACCTGAGGCCTCCGCATCCTTCGCGGGGAAAACAAAATGCGCCCCCGGGGCCGGACGGCCCGCAGAGGCGCAGGGGTGCAGAAAAATTTATACAGCTCCATAGATGCCGTGGACGGAGACTTCGCCGGTAAAGACCCTCTCCTCGCCGCTGTCGGTGCGGACGATGAGCTGGCCGTCGGCGTCCACGTCGATGGCCGTGCCGCTGCCCAGCTCCCCACCCGGCAGGTCGAAGGTGACGTGACGGCCCAGATTGATGCAGGCGGCCTTATACTCCTCCCGGAACGGCGCGAAGCCCTCCCGTGCGAAGGTGTAGAGGGGGCGGTCGAAGCCGAAATCGGTCAGTGCCTCGGCCAGCCACTGGGGGTCGGCGTCGAGGTCTACCGCTGCGCCCTGCAGCTCCAGCGAGGTGCCGTTGGGCAGGTCGGCGGCGTCGAAATAGCTCTGGGGCTGAGCCAGATTGATGCCGATGCCGCAGACGATGCCCCGCCCCTGCATCTGGTAGCCGTAGCTCACGCTCTCGCAGAGGATGCCCACGAGCTTCTTGCCGTTCAGCAGCAGGTCGTTGGGCCATTTGATCTGGCAGTCCACGCCGTAGCGCCGGGCCAGCTGCTCACGGACAGCGAGGCTGGCCAGCAGCGGCAGGGTGGCAGGCTGGGCCAGCGGCTCCCGGATGACTGCGGTGTAATAGAGGGCGCGGCCCTCTGCGTTTACCCAGCTGCGGCCCAGACGGCCCCGGCCTGCGGTCTGGTTGGTGGTGTACACCGCGCCCACCGGGCCAAACTCCTCGAAATGCTCTTTTGCGTAGGCGTTGGTGCTGCCGCACTCGGACAGCCAGCGCACCTCATTGATGCTCATGCCTTGGGTACCTCTTTGTGCTCGTGGCCCACCACCTTGCCGTCGGCAAGGGTCAGGATGCCGTAGGTGTTGGGGCCGGTGTAGCACCGGCCGCAGGAGCCGGGATTGAACAGGAACACATCGCCCCGCTGCTCGGCCACCGGGACGTGGGTGTGGCCGAAGAGGGCGACGTTCGCGCCCCGGGCCGCTGCGGCGTCGGATAGCGTGTCGAGGTCGTATTTCACTCCGTACATATGGCCGTGGGTGTAGAAGACGACCACCCCATCAAAGGCCGCAAGCCCGTCCAGCGGCTCCAGTGCACCAAAATCGCAGTTTCCGGCCACGGCGTAGGCCCGGAGCCGGGGGTAAAGGGTCAGCGTCTGCTCGAGGTCGCGCAGGCCGTCGCCCAGAAAGATCAGGGCGTCGATGTGGTCGGCCTCGGCCTTCAGGATGTGCTCGAGGGCCAGACGGTTGCTGTGGCTGTCGCTCAGGATCAGAAGTTTCGTCACGGGAAAAGGTTCCTCCTCAAATTTTATTCGGGGTCGCGCTGCTGCAAAGTCAGCAGTACTTTATATATTTCACTCTTGGAGTAGGGGGTGCCCTGCGCTGCAGCCTTGGCGGCGGCAGTGGGGCCGAAGCCCTGCCCGGTCAGCTCAAGTGCCCGCTGGGCGGCCTGCTCAAGGGTCAGTTCGGCTTCCGGCTCTGCAGAGACCGGCGCGCCGGCCATGACCAGCACATATTCGCCCCGCGGCTCGCTGGCGGCATAGTGGGTCTGTGCCTCGCCGAGGGTGGTCTTCCAGATCTCTTCGTGGAGCTTGGTCAGCTCGCGGCAGAGGGTGATGCTCCGCTCCGGGCCGAAGGCGTTTGCGAGGTCATCCAGCGTCGTGCGCAGTTTGTGGGGGGCTTCGTAGAAGATGACGGTGCGCTTTTCGCCCAACAGCTCGGCCAGACGCTCCTTTTTCTGCTTCCGGTTCACGGGCAGAAAGCCCTCGAACACCCAGCGGGAGGTGTCCTGTCCCGAGACGGCCAGCGCCGTCACACAGGCAGATGCCGCCGGAACAGGCACGACCTTGATGCCCCGGGCCAGCGCGTCCCGCACGATGACCTCGCCCGGGTCGGAGACGCAGGGCATACCGGCGTCGGAGCAGAGGGCGCAGCTCTCGCCCGCCTCGATGCGGCGCAGGATGCCTTCGCCCTTCTGCAATGCGTGTTCGTAGTAGCTGACCATCGGCTTTTTCAGGCCCAGATAGTTCAGCAGCCGCATGGTCACGCGGGTGTCCTCGGCGGCCACGAAGTCCGCCGCGCCAAAAGTGGCAGCGACGCGGGGCGGCATATCATCAAGGTTGCCGATGGGGGTTGCGACGATATAAAGAGTACCGGCCATGATGGACCTCCATTTTTACGATAAGACGATGTTTGGTTGGATCTCGCGCTTGTGGCGCGGAGTTAGAGCGCGATTACGCGAGGTTAAGTTCTCTTTTGCGTGCCAAAAGAGAACCAGAAAAGCACCAGCGATTTCGACGCGCTGGATCCACGAGAAAGGGGCTGCTCGCCCCTTTCAGACCCCAAAGGAGAGGTCGAAACGGAAAAAAGCTAGCCGCTGCGCTAAACGCTTTTTTCTCGTTTCTCCGACTTGCTGCTTCGCAGCGGGTGTTACGTTTTTGCAGGGCGTGAAGTTCAGCGACGACGTGAAATCATCGGCGGAGCCGTAAATGGGAGAAGCACAAAAAAATGCGTTTAGCGAAGCGGCTAGCATTTTTGGGCTTCGACTTCCTCTTTGGAATTGTTAAGGGCGAGCAGCCCTTAACTCGTTGCGGGGAGAGTGGAGTCCAGAGGTAG